>NZ_CP094671.1 GCF_022827545.1 Hymenobacter tibetensis | reverse complement strand
CCGAATGGTGGGGGGTTGGATTTAGAAGATGCAAAGCTATCGATTGAGGAAGGATGTATTGAGCTAGACTTTCAGTTGGTAGATATAATTAAGCCTAAAAGACTTGTTTTTGAATCTTTTGGATACGACCCGGCATGGAATTATTTTCGCTTAGAACTTGATGAACTTAAACCTTATTCAACTGAATCCAATGATGAAGATGAAATAGAAAATGGTGAGCAATTAGAAGATGGTAGAGAATTAGAAGACGATGGTGAACCTTATAGTGATAAAGACAGGGATCACGAAGAAGTTTCTGAACTCAATCCTGGACAATACGACAGGTATGAATTAGCTGCTAATCGATACGATTATAGGGATATGGGCTATGATATTCCGCAACACGCAAGAAATGTAACTAGGTGGTTTAGAGGTTCTTTTGTTATTTTTAACAAACGTTCGCCATATAACTTGGACTCATCTACTTATGATGCTCGTCATAATAAAATGTCGACAGATGAATTTAGAGATTATATTCAAAGAAGTGTAAAAGCTTTCAAGAGAGAGAAAGACAATAAAACCTTGTGGGAAAATCTTGAAATAAAGACTCGGTCAAGAAGTTAGTCCCCATTCCACCGTCCTCCCGTCACCTTGCGCAAATCGTGAAGATTCGTGCCAACATCCTAGAATAAAAGGAAGCAAAAAAGTTAGACTTTGGGGTGATAATTGCGCGCCCGCTCAATTCCCATGACCTAGGCCTGCAAACGGCGGTTTTCTCGCGCAGCCGGCACGGGAGCCGGAAGGGGAAAGCCTTGGTTTATAAACTGAAAGCACTTGCTTTCTTTCCTGCTTCTATTGCTGATGGGTACGGCGACCAGCCTGCGGCGCCGACCGCCATGTAGCTGGCGCACATACGCTACAAATGCTGACCAATCCGGAGGGAATCGACGCCACTGCCCCGTGCAGCCTAGAGCAAACCGCCTATTAACTGCTAGTGGCTTCGACGCCCGAGAAGCTAGCCGCCGCCGAGGGCGACTTGTGGAATTCGGGCAAGGTCAGCGGTGGGCAGTCGAGGCTGGTGGCCTACGGGGAGCGCAGCTACGCAGCCGCGCCCGCTACTACTAGAAGATGCGGACCTAGACCAGCTAGGGCAAATCAGGATGGAGCACGCCGCTCGTTGGGGCGTGGTCCTGCTCATCTACCTCGACTGAAAAGGTTGCTGGATTGGACTTGACCACGTCTTTGCTTGGGACAAGCAGGAGTCGCATGCGCAGCTGTCAGCGCGGTAGTTTCGCAAGGAGTTTAAGGCCACGAAGTTGGTGACGTAGGCCACATCCTCTATTATCGGACTGAGGCTGTACGAGCTGTACCTAAACGGGCAGCGTGTGCGATTAGGCGCCCGCGCCTAGCCCTATCGACTACACCAAGGGCGTGAAGTACAATCCCCTCGACGTGACGGTGCTGCCACGATTAGAGGCTACTGTGGAGGATTTGATGAGACGTTAGCCCGGAGCAGAATACGTCCACGTAACAGCCGTAGCACAGGGGTTTTATGAAACGCCTTCCCTCGCCGCATGCGGTAGCCATGGGAGTTAAGTTCGGCGGCAATGGCCATCAACGTCATCCCATTCCGCCTCAGAAGGGTGGCTAATCGCCGCGCCTGCTTATTGGCCACTGCCTCCAGCGCATTCTGCTTTAACACCGCCCATACAATGGCCAGGGGGGGTATCAGTAAAGTTCTCGGGGTTGCTTAGCATAAAGCCCCGCGCCTTCTTGGCCGCCAGCGATTCTTTCGTCCGGGTGGAAATGGCTTTCGCTTCTTTCATGGCCACAGAAACCAGTACGTGAATGGCAAACTCATTCATTGAGGAGGTGTCATGGCACTACCTTGTTCGTGCCCCCATATGAAAGCTCAATGACCGCTCTGCTGGCAAGTTTAAGGTCGTTTTCAGCGCTTTCATATCGGCCCCTGTAACTGTGCGGCACATCAGCAGCCCAAAAAGCTGGTGTTTGAAGTTCTCTATAAGAATTGGTAACTGTAGTTTTATAACTTTAATTATAATTACTATAATTTATTGCAATATATATCATATATTGTTAATACTTATTGTGTACGCTCACTCCCTTCCTACCATGCGACCACTAATATACGCACATGCATTAATATTTTTCCTCTTGTTGCTTCTCACTTCTTGCATTGATAGCAAGTTAATGGTCATCGATAAGCATAGTAAAGGCCGATTTATAACTGTCCACTACGCTACTGATAGGACTATCGAGCCTGGTAGTTCCAGCCATTATGGAGGTGACTTCAATGGAACGGGTAAGCCGTACTACGGAACAGCCAAAGTGCTGATTACTGACGGACCAGCAAAGGCTCTAGGAACGCGCCGGCAAGCGATACGTGGAGTTTATACAGAGGGTAATTCAGAAATTTTAGGTATTAACCGACAAGACAGTTTAGAATTCTTTCGAGACCTGCGCGCTGCAAGCAGCAATAATGAAGGTACTGCCTTGCTATTTGTTCACGGCTTCAACAATTCTTTCAATGACGCCGTGAAGCGTGCTGCCCAGTTGACTTATAATATAGATTATATGGGTACTACCTTATTATATAGTTGGCCATCAAACACATGGGATAAAGAGTATTTGACATATGCATATTTAGAACAAAAAGTAAAAATTCCCCCTTATGTCGCTGATGCCACTGCGGCTAGGAGGAGTGCCAAGTACCTTGAAAATTACTTAGCGCAAGTGTTAGACACGGCCCGAGTCAAAAAGCTTTTTATTGTAGCGCACAGCATGGGCACACTTGTCTTAACTAGCGCACTTAAAAACCTTATAAAAGACAGCATAATTGAGGGCAAAACCGGCCGATTTTCTAAAATAAAGGAAATAATTCTAGCCGCGCCTGATATTGATTTAGCTGAATTTCGAGATGACCTTTCACAAGAATTGATAAAGGCTGAGTTAAATGTAACAATATATGTTTCAGGAAAGGACCGAGCAATTAAAACATCAGAGCTAGAAGTCACAAACAATGCAGTGCGTCTTGGCGGAACAGCTAATGGCGTATTCATCAAACCTCCCATCGAAACAGTTGATGCAACATCAGCTTGTAATGATTACCTCATTAAAACACAAGCTGTACGCCTCCTTGGTATCAAAATCTTCCCACCCATACGTATTTCAGGTATAAACCATGATTATTTTGTTACCAAAACATTAGTTTTGAAAGACATATTTATTTTATCTCATTTCCCCGAACACATTTCCCCTGATAATCGTGGCCTTAAAACGAAGAGGGTACGTTACAGCTTGAAACCCAAACCAGACAAGATCCAGCAGAAATGGGTTGAACAATTCAATAAGAACAGGGGGCCATTACCCCCGCGCGCTATTGTTACAGGGCAGCTGATAGGGTACTATTGGATGTTTTAATAAGCTAACTCATTAGTTGCCCTTTAGCTGTGTTTTTTTGCAGTTCCGGGAAGCGGAAAACCTCACTAACCGCTATCTATTCTCTCTAGTATTCCAAGCTTCTTTCTCTACTCAGCTATAAACCCGTTGCCAGCCTCAAAGAAATGTATCATTTCTTGAGCGCCGTATTAAGTAGTGATGCTAAGCTTCACAAGTAGACACCGCTTTTTACATCTTGGTCATAATAAACCTGAATTAGAAAGCCTACCTCATTACTGATTGTGCTTCACTATCTTGGCAACTTTATCTTATTCTATTTCTTCAGAGTAATCACACCCCATTATTTCATGGCCAATCTCGACCTTTCCAAGCTGCAAGAATTGCTTCAGAATGCCGAAACCAACCAAACTCTGCTGCAGCGGGTACGCAAGAATATGAATCAGGTCGAGGTACTATTGGGCGAGATCAGCCAGATGCTGGAGTCAGGCTACACGCCTGCTAAAAAGAAGCGTCAGCCCAAGAGCGCCGGTACTGGCAAAGGCTCCGGACGCCCCAAGAAGAACGCGTTACGGCCCAGTTGTCTGTGCGTTCCTTGTTAGCTTTTGGGTCGGCCCACCGCTTGTTCTTAATTAGCCTCGTCATGGCAACCCTCATAACGGGCTGTAGCTACGAGTCGTGGAGCGGCAAAAGTGGAAGCGGGTACAATGTTGGCATCGCGGTCGGGCCAGCCGTCTCGACTATGACAGTTATTGGCTGTGGCGTCGCAGGAAGAAGCGGTAACCCCGTTATAAACCCCGGTCTTCAGCCTAGCTAACAGAGGGTGGCTTCTACCAACTAAACTGATTCTTCTGTATTAGGTTGGCATTATTTCGTTTCTGTATAAAAGTTACATTATAAGAACGGTGCTACCTGTAATGTAACCTCTGAGAGGCGCCATTTCACCCTTTGACTGAAAGCAGTGGGTCGCATTAACGAGTTCTTAGTTTGGCACACAGTGCGTCATTCTATAATAGCAAATAATATATAGAAAGCCGCATATAAAAAAATCAACTGCGTTCAGTGTGATCAACCTATTATTTGACTTTTCCCTAGTGATTTTGTGGCAAAATCAAGATTATTGTACAATATTATTTTTTATTGACTTTTTCCGTAATTAGGACGGATAAGCCTTCCTTATCCGTCCTAATCTACTACCTTCATTTTATCGGACCCGCTTACACTGTGCAAGCGTCCTTAGCAGTCGTTGTTTGAACCAGCCCTTTTATGGAAGCTTACCTTATGGAGCAGTTACCAGTCAAGAGTCAACCAAGCGAAGCGGTTGGTCAAGCGCTGAGCATTGACAGCTACGCCGAGGGTACCATCAACTTTATCCGGGTCGGCCTGGATGGGGCTGCTAATACGAAGGAAGGATACGCCGGCGACTGGAACCGCTTCAAGCGCTGGTGCGCGGAGCACGCCACCGTGGCCTTGCCGGCCGACGCCAAAACATTGGGCGCTTATTTAACCTTTCTGGCCGAAGCCGGCCGCAAACTCTCCACCATCCAACGGGCCAAAGCAGCCATCATGAAGGCCCACCAACTTAGCGGCCATCCCAGCCCCACGCGGGATGAAACGGTCAAAACGCAGCTGGAAGGCATCGGACGGGTTATCGGCAGCAAGCAGAAACAGGCCCCGGCTTTTACCATGGCCTATTTCAAACGCGTGATCGGTGATATGGATACCACGCGCCCGGATGGTCTGCGCGACAAAGCCCTGTTGTTTATCGGGCTGGCGGGCGCCTTTCGCCGGGAAGAACTAGCTAATCTCAACATCGAACATATCCACCAGGTTGACGAGGGCCTGATCATCGAATTGCCGCGTAGCAAAACCAATCAGAGCGGGGCCGCCGAGGAGAAAGCCGTGTTCTACGCGCCCGACCGCCGGACCTGTCCCGTGCGGGCCCTGTTGGATTGGCTGCAATTTCTGGCCGAGCAAGGTCGCAGCCACGGTCCCTTGTTTGTATCCTTTTACAAAGGGCAGCGGCTCAGTAAGCGTCGACTCAGCACGGACCGGCTCAACTTGTTGGTACACCGCTACCTCGGCTCCAATAAGAAAGGCGAAAAGTATACCGCTCACTCCTTGCGGGCCTCCTTCGTGACGATTGCCAAGCTCGCGGGCGCCGACGACAGTGAGGTGATGAATCAAACCAAGCATAAAACCGCCGATATGATCCGCCGCTATACCCGCGTCGATAACGTGCTGCAGCATAACGCGGGCAAGAAACTAGGCTTCTAAATAAGCGGCGACTCCCTCGGCTGCTATTAGCGCCATCTTACTTGGCCGACCGAGGAACTACTGCGGGAAGCGGGATTTGCCGAAGTCAGCCTCTTCTGCGCCGGCTTCACCTTTCGGGATGGGTGCCCTACAAGCCGTGACTACTTGTTCGGTAAGCGTATCATTTCTTGAGGGACGTTTAACCAATGTGACACCAGCGTATATTGCACCACTTTCCTCTTCTATTAGGGTGTATGATCCATTATGTCGCCTACTTCCGCGTGAGTACCGCCCGCCAAGGACAATCGGGTTTGGGGCTCGAAGCGCAGCAAGCGGCCGTGCGGAATTTTGTAGGCAATGAAGGGGGCATCGTGGCCGAGTTCGTCGAAATCGAGAGTGGCCGCAAAAATGCCCGGCCCCAGCTACAGGCGGCCATCAGCCGCGCTAAGCAGGAGGGAGCTGTGCTACTCGTGGCCAAGCTCGACCGCCTGGCGCGAAACGTGGCCTTTCTTGCCACGCTCATGGAAAGTCACGTACGGTTTAAAGCGGTAGACTTACCAGCAGCCGATGAGTTTACCCTGCACATCTTAGCAGCAGTGGCGCAGAAGGAGGCCACGGCCATTTCTACACGTACGAAGGATGCGCTCGCCGCCAAGAAGGCGAGGGGTTTTCAACTAGGCACCCCCGCTAATTTAACAGCAGCAGCGCGAGAGAAGTCGTGGGTGTCGCTACGGCACAATGCGCAAACCAATCTCCACAACCGGCAGGCCAAGCAGCTAGCCATCCTATTGCGCGCGACGGGGGTGAGCTTGCGAGAAATTGCCGCTCGGCTCAATGAGTCGGGGTATCGGACGCGACGGGGGAAGGCCTTTCATCCCATGGGCGTCAAGCGCTTGCTCCCCTGCTTGGACAAACCGGCAACTGTAGCGTAGAGAAATCACCTGATCTGCACCAGTTGCTTGTACCGTACAGACTACAGGCGCTCTCTTCGTGACGGGATCATTGGCTACTAGATCGCTTCCTAGATCTGCCGCCGTCCCGATTAAGCAGCCAAATCACAGTCCCATTGAATTCAGCCGGCCAATGGGGGTTGTAGTCCATCGCGACGCCAAGCGATACGGTATCCTCGATGCGGAGTGTCGTGTCCCGTTGATAGCGGCCAAAGGCGACAGCGATATGATGCGGTCCCCGGCAGAGGATGATGGTCTTGTATAACTGCTCCTCGCTGCTACGATTCAGAGAGACGTTCCCCTCTACATAAATGGAGTCGTCAATGCGAAAGGACACGGGAGCGAGTGTATCGGTCATACTGTTGTTATCAACATAGAGATAGACTAACTCCGGCTTTCCGGCACAAGGCGTCGACGTACGTAATGTGTCCGTCTGGCTACAACCAGCGAGAAGAGCCTCCAACAGCAGGAATAGCAGAGCAGGCTTCATACAATCACAGCGCCCCAGAATGTGGGAGAGGGTAAAGGGTTGCGTCCGTGCGATAAAAAAACAAAGTTCAATTATATAAATAGGTGTTCAAGTAATGATACAAGAAGCAAACTGGGCATTCCTGACTTAAGCTGTCTTCTGGACATTTCGTAAGCGGCTGCGCCTAGTACAATACGGTCCGCTGTCTGCTATGTGACCGACTAGATCAAGTCTGGTATAGCCTGCGTGGAGAGGAAGGATGTGTTCATTGGACACTTTAATAGGACCGTTTGTAAAATGACAATTGGCTCATAACGTCTCCTAATTGACTCTTTAACAACCGTCCAGCCACTGGAGCGGTTGCTCGAGCACCATTAAGTGACCCAGCAGCACATCCACTAGGCCGGGCAGTAGCACAGCCGAGGTGGTCTAGCTAGTCACTGCTTATTCAGTAGGCATTAGGCCAGTGCTACTTCCACTATTTTCTTCCCAAGACCTTACTGCCTTCATCTTCTTCTTTTCGATGAATGCGCCAGTCCAAGGATTGAAGGAATAGACATCGAACTGGTCTGTTACACTAGAACGGCCTTTAGGATTGAGGTTTTCAACCGACCCCGTTTTGATAGGCACATAAAAGCGGAAGTGCCCATTATAGAAGCTTGGCTTCTTAAGGCTCTCCCATTTTAAAAAGCCTTGCAGCGGCTGATTCCGGATGCCACTTTTCTGCTTAGTTGCTTCAATAGCCGCTTTATAGGACAGGTTGAACCCTTGTGCTGGAACTTGAGCTAGTTTCTCAAAGCCGGAAACGGCCTCAAACTCGTTTGGAATAAATTTTCCTGTTTGATCTAATTCAAACTGTATCAATTCTTTATAAACATGGGTCTTGTCCAGTTTGACATCGTATCTAAAAAGAAATTTTGTTGGTTTTGAGGAGAAGCTATCGCTCCAATTTCCAGATTCAGCTTGGTTATATATGTAAGAACCATCTACACTCCAGATGACGTGGTTTTTCAAAAACTCTCGCCCATACGTAGCTGCTATCAATTCATCAGCCTTGCGTTTCATCTGCTGTTGCACACTATAAAACGGATAGGCGCTCTTATTTGCCACATTCCAAGAGCCGTGGTCATGATCAATGGAATACAAGAGCTTACCATCATCATCGTATTCTTTTGATACGCCGATCGACCTTCCTGATTTGTTGTAAGTGGCCGTTGATGTGACCTGCGGCGTGTTATTTCTATAAAAACGATAATAAACTAAGTCCCTTTTAGTTACAGTTTCCTTTACTTCTCTGCCCCCCGGGTATATTTTGCTCTCAATAGTTGAGCTATCTGTCTGGGTACTGCTTGGGTTTTGCGCTTGGATTAGTAGGCTGGAAAAAACTAGAAATACTAATAGGATAATCTTCATGTCGAGAGCATATATTTTGGGGCTATCACGCTAAAGTACCGCAATCAAGGGATAGGGGCAGCAGGGGCAAAAACTACCACTATTCTAAGATCGCGCTTATAACAAGTAATATGTTAAGAGATAAAACTCAGATGCGTACTTCTAATTGCTTACAGGAGCAAACACGAATTATGCAAAGACACGTGTCTACTCAACGAGTCGGTAGCTTGTTTGTAGCACGATAGGTTAGTGAAGTGTTGGCGGCGGTGGTGGAGGGGCCAACCGAAGGAAAGGATAGGAAGAAGAAGAAAACGACACCTGCTTATCCAGGTGAATCACTTTCTTGTCTCGGACATCTAGGCGCCAACACCGAAACGCTGGCGACCATATTTTGCCCCTATTCGCCGCTTCGGTTTCGCGGATTAGATGATGGTAGGTAGTGTCACCTCCGGTTGCGACCGCTTCTAAACCCGTAAAAACAAAGATAATTTTCTGCTCCACTTGCCAGGTGGTCAAAGGCAAGGTTTTGATATCGCCATTCGAATTGTACATATCCAGCAGGTAAATCGATAGATTGCCCGCCAGCGTATCTTGCCGAAGGTATGCCACGTGAAATTTAGGAGCCTGGTTGAGGGTATCGGCGGCCAGAAACTGTTGCAAGACGTGGTACACCTCTTTTGAAGGAATGGGAGAGCGGAAGGCGGACTCTACAGGCGTAGGTTTCCCCTCACAGGCAAGTAAGGCGAGGGTACTTGATACCAAAGCGAAAGAGGAAAGTCGGGACATGACCTTACAGTTATGACGGCAGCGCGGCTCGCCAGTGTGGGGTTAGCTGCGCTAGTATCCGCGGCAACGTGAGGGGCGGCTCCACTAGGTAGCCAGGTGCGTGTTCGAGCACCAGCAACAGGGAGCGGAGGGCCTCTACTTTCCACCGATCCGTCTGCCGCAGCCCGGTGGCGTGTAGCCGGAGCCGCTCGGCGGTAAGCGGGTCGCCTAGTTCCTGCTGCAGGGCCGCCACTAGGTCAGCAGGTTGCTTTAGGTGATAGAAGGGCCAATCCGTCACGGCCGCCACCAGCAACTCAGCCAGCAATAGCAAGCGCTGCGGGTCCTGTGCTTGTTGCAACAACTTCTGCAACTCGTTCTCTGTGTAAGGCGCAAACGCTGACCGGGAGTTGTCGGCTTCGTCCAAGAGTTGTAGCTCCTCCCAGGTAATTATAGGACCCATACGTAGTCAGAAAAGGATAATTGAACTCGTCCGATAAGTCTTTTTTATGTTAAACAGGCTTCTTTGCTGAGGAAAGACGCCACAGCCGAAGCAGCCACAAACTAGTCGCGCTGACGAATGAGAGAAGCGCTGCGGCCTTGTATTGCTGAATAGCCGCGCATAAATCGCGCCCACTCACTAAGGAAATACAGTCTGATACGGGGTCGGCTTCATATTTCAAACTCAACATCGTATTTAATGTACCAAAGCTCGTCACGAAGGCTGTTAGGTACAACAATACGATCAGCCATGGTAGCCAGCGAGAAGCCATTAACAAAGAGGAAAAAAGGAAGCGCTGGGTACGGTACTGTCTATTGCCTGCTTGTCTACGGCTGTTGCATAAAGCGTCCGTTCCGGAATTGAAGTGCCAAGTGCTTTACCCCAGGTTTGCGTCGATAACCGCTCTGCGTCAAGCGGTTCAAATCATCAATAATCAACTTGCGATCGGCGAAGGTGATCCTGAGCGATTGCTTGCTTGCCTCATAAGCCATTTCCGTGTTGCACAAGAGCAAGGACGAGTTTGTGCCGAAAGCCGAGTTAGGGAGCAACATATAATTGCCTTTTACCTCAACGACCAGTGCTTGGGAGGCAAAACACTGACTGTCGCCTTTTTCGCCGCCTAGTAACAGGTAAAGTGATCGACCCGGCATCGCTAGCTTGTGGATCTCATTGAAGAAACACTCTTCATGGAGCGCATAAGCAAATACCTTACTGGCTGCATTTTTCCATTGTAATACGGGGCGATGGATCGTGCCGCGGGTGCCGCCAGAAGAATAGGAAAAGGTGTACACCTTCAAGCGGGCGTCCTCGTTGGGGCCCACTGTCAAGTCGAGCCCTAAGTCTTTGGCTGCCGCATCTGTTACGTCATAGGTGCCCAAATACGTCACTAGTTGACGCGTCGTGGTCTCCAGCAAGCGGTCAATTTCCTCGCTTTCTCCTTCTGTACTGGCGGCAATGATCGCCAAGTTTTTCTGCAGTTCGGAAGCCGTAGGGAGCGGTTTAACTGACTGGGCAACGACTGTCGAAGTGGTGGCCAGCCAAAGGGCAGCAAGCAACAAAAACAGACGCCGTGGGGCTTGAAGCAGGAATAACATTCGACAAGAAAGCAGTGGGAGCTAACCCTCGTGGTGACGCAAGATAAGATAACTCCTCCCACTTCCTCTTGAGTTATGGTATGCTGAAATAGTGATTCAAGTATAAGCAGTCCCGTTTTTTAAATAGGGTATGATAAAGAGTCCTTAAAACGATTACATCCCCCATAACGACTTTTAAAAGCCGATGTGAGGGATTTAAGCAGCATGTCAACGGGCTCGTAGGCTCCCACTCTTGGGGAGCAGGGTGACCTCTACAACAACTAAGGCCTTTGTCACATCTCCCCTGCCTGCATTCAACGAGAACAGACTTTGGTAAACGCGTCTGCCTTACTGCTTGATAAATGTAAGACGCAGGCCGAGATAGGTATTGTCATGGCCGGACATGCCATCCACTAAGTCATAACTAAGCGTATCCGGAAGCGGGAGTGAGCCACTCGTGAAAAGCTGGCTATAGGACGTTCCTAAATGAATATTTTTGTTGTCAGACTTTTGCAAGTGAATGTCGGCTAAGCTATCGCTGGGCTCCGACACTTCCGCAATAAAATTGTAGCTGTCGGCGTAAAATCCGGCATCCACTTTGGTATTGGAATAGAGCCAGCCGGTATGGGTCCATCCTCTTTCCACCCACGCAGTTTGGATGTGAAATACGTTTCCTTTAACGGTAAAGCTGGTCGGCGACGGGCGATACGTCGTCAAGAATACGTTTCTTGTTTTAGACTCCTCCACCGAGCGACTGTAGCCAGGGACTCCATCAATGAAGGGATGAAAGTCGCACCCAACTAGTACGACTGTACTCAACGCATAGAACAGACGCATACTCGTTAATTGGATAGGGCATTGTGGTGCTGCCTTGTTAAGCTAAACAAGGTAAAAGCCGGTGTTCGGATTACCTATTAAAAAATGCCCTTGAAAAACCGCGTTTTCAGGGGCATTAGTAGGGGTGCCAAAAGTGTTCGAAATAGCGATGTGGCTGTTGCAGAACACCATCTATATTGTGGTGAAGGTATATACGAGCCTTGGCACACCGCGGATAATAGCGCTAAACAGACTTTTTAGCCTGCTTTACTCGCTGTTGCTAGCCATTCCATCCACTGCTGGGAGTTCTGCAACAGCCACCGATCTTTTCGGAACGCTCTTTTTAGAGTATTGACTCAGCAGGGTCTGTTCTGGCGAAGCTTCAAGGCTGTTTGCTGCGCCAATAGGTGGCGTACTCGGCGGCGATCATGCCGCTGGCCACAAACCGATCCGGCGCGGCCCCGTAGGTTTGCCTGGCAAAGGCCAGCGCTTGCTCAACGGAAGGGAAGAGTTGTCTGGGGCTCTCCTCCGGCTCTACCTGAGAGAAGCTGGCCACATCCTGCCATTCTTCGTCCCCTTCATCATAGGACTCGATATAGGTGACGGCGTACTGGTGCGGCTCCTCTTGGTAAAGGCAGAGCCACTGTAAAATGGGCTGTCCTTCCTGTTGCACCGCGCCTAGCCACTGTTCCACTTCTTTGCCCAGATGAACCCGGGCAACTAGCTCCAAAGGAGAAAGATATATGGTCATGGAGAGGCGAGCGCGGGTGTTGAGTTGGGAGCAAGCAAACATAGACGCTTTCGATAGAATGCCCAAAATCCGTTCGGTTTTTGGACACGCTTATCACCCCACCTAGCGGCTCTAAAAACGCAGCTTTTTGGAGGCCTTCTTACACCCCTTTTTTGGACACGCATTTCGGTTCCTGCATTAGAAAACGCCCCAAATAGGGTGGCGTTTCTTGTATATTGCAGCCGTAATTTTTTAACAAATCCTTACTCGTGAAGTATAATATTGCAGCAGGTTATTCCGCCATTAATTTGCTTTGGTAATTTTATAAACTACATACTTTTTAAAGTATGAATTAATTCTTCTTTTGCCTCCTGCTGCTTCTCTTTATACAAAGAGCTATCCCCCTCACTTAATGGTTTGCCATATTTATCTGTCCACTCTTTGATATCAGACAAAGACATTCCACCAACAGCACCCGTTTTCAGAGTTTCTACCATCGTAACGCGATACTTGTAATCCAACGTAAAGTAGCCAATGTAGGTAGCTTCACTACTGTCCGTATCTAAGATATGGTGAATGTGTTTTATCCTATAGCATTGTGTTTTTGGTATTTTTTCATTATTTTCCATAATGAAAGGTTCGGAATACTCACTAAATGATAACGCCTCATAACTTTTAGGATAAAGTGCATGATTTAGAATCCAGGATGAAACTGCTTCTTGCGTTTTATTATATCTCTTTTCAACATCTACTTGTTCTTCAACTGTTAATTTGCGTCTGTTTTCACAACTCGTAGCACTTACTATAATGCAGATAAATGATAGCGTTATTATGTGTAATTTCATGTGAATTATTTTAATTTGAGTAGAGAACTAGTTAAAACATTTTCCGTCCTATAAAACGTAAGCCGTACGCATGGGCCGAAGCGCTCGCGCTAATGCATTCCGTCTGAACAGGAGGGTAGCAACGACTCCAGCCAACCTTAGGTCGTCAACCGCCCCGTAAAGTAGGCTTGTACCATCTGCTCTTTGAACCAGATTGCGGCAATTGAGCGGTCAAACCCTTTTAAGAAGTTGCTCTCATCCAGATCAGTCGGCGTCAGTTGCACAATGAAGGAGAAGGTGCGTACGAGATGACGTTGGGCGATGGCCAGCTTCTCGGAGAGTGGGTTATACTGCCTCAGGTACAACAGCAACCGCTCGACCGACTCTCCTTGCCATTCCTTCGTAATCCGGCCGAAAGGTTCATCTAACAAGTCCAAGGCGATGGCATGGAGTAACGCCAGACAGCCTTCTACAACGAGCTTTTGATAGCGGGCGGATTCGGCCCATTCCTGCGTAAAGGCCACCGAGAGGTACTTCCAGTACGGCAGCGTGTACTGTCGATCGGCGAGCAAGATGCTGGTGGTTTCCTCCGCATTATCGTCGAAGTAGAGCAGAATATCTTTGCGCAGGGCATGCATCTCATCAAAGCTAACCGCTACTTTCTCGCCCGTGCATTCAATTCGGTAAAAGGGGGCGTCGGAATCGGGGGGCATCACATAGTGCGCTCGCCACCACGCCCGCAGGTAGGGCGAGATGGCAAAGGCTTGTTCGTCTATGTCCGGTTCCTTGACCTCCCAGCTACACCAGTACTGCGCGGTCGTGGCATGTAAGTCCGCGTTCTGAGTTAACAGGGCTTCAATTCGCGGCCAGAGTGCCTGTAGTTGAGCCCGTGTGGTGCCCCCATTGGAAGCAGCTTCCAAGATCATTTCCAGGAGGACGATGCGCTCATCCTCCCCCACATGGGCATAGAGCTGAAAGTAGGCTTCGAACCCGGCTATCTCTGCTACTTCCCACGGCCAATCTTGCCTCTCAGCCTGATAGGGAAGCCCTAATTGCTGAGCGACCCATTCCCGGGCTACGAGCGTTTGATACCGTACAGGAGGAATCGGTTTGAGCATACACTGCAAAGTAAAGGACAGATATATATAACTAACCCGGTCCGCGTCGGCTGATGCTATCCGACGGTAGGAGCGCGGCTGGCTACACGCGCCCTGCCCACCGCTTGGCTTTCTGTTTCAGGGCTGGCGCTAGCCGGTACCCGGGTCGCCTTACCACGAGTAAGGCCCTTCACCTACGCTTAGAAAAGCCGTTGCTGCCCCACAGAAATTGCTTTTACTATTCTTTACTTTACATAAAACGACGTATCGGACATTGCAGAACTATGTAGTCACCCAAGAAGTACCATTCAGACCAAACTCCTTTCTCTTTGCGCAGCATGAACGTAACGGAAGGCCGGTATTTACGACAACGGCAGGGGTTGATTTGCGCGGCGAGAGTGAAATTGCTCTGGGAGCAGAGTGCGTGCCCAACCCAGATTCACATGCAGTGGGAGTCTGAGTACGGAGGCTACGACGACTGGAAAAACGGGGCCATTGCTGGCCTAGCGTACGCCCTTCACTGCCTCTCGAATTCCCAGACTTACCGCATAGTAGTAGTTGATATTGTCGGTACGGATGTGGACACGAACCCCACCATTGTTGCCTTGGCCGCCCTCGAAGGCCTGTGGGAGGCGTTGCAGTATAGCGCGAGCCCAGCGCAGTGGGAAGAGTTGGAAGCAATGGCCCGGCAAAGCTGGCAGCAAGATTGGTTTCAGGTCCCTGTTTTCCCCACTACTGGCGACCGAGGAAGTAGTACTCTTAAGAGTTACTAAGGTCGTGTCTTCCTGCGCACACGGGGGACAAAAGAACACAACCAAAGCCTATGGGTATATACGTTTGCGGATTCCTGGAACTATCGAGTCTGGACGAAGAGATGTTAACGCAGGACTATGCCTGGCAGTCCTGTATCAACCTGTCGAGCCTAAGTCTGAACACCGGGGATGAGTGTAGCATTCTATTTGGGGAAGCGAAGGACGAGATTTCCACCAAATGGGTCCCACTAGCCCATCGTCGGGGGCTACCCACTAATCCAGGAGAGCTGACAGCGCAGGCGGCGCGCGAGGCATCTGCTACTACTTCTGTCTGGGGCTTTACTTTCCTCTGCTATGAGGAGATGGCTACTATTGATTGGCAAGCATATCCTGCTGCGATCTTGGATGGAAGTTCTTACGGCTGGGGCTTGCTCTCGAGCTTAATGAAGACGCTTGATGAGGCCGGGAAGCACCAGCGGTTAGTGGTCTGGTTTGATTGGAGTTAAGAAGCCGAAAGCAGCCCTTCTGAGGTGCAAACAGCAGTCTGTTGTCCTTTCCAGAAATAGCGTGAACACTTCCAGGCATCTAGTTCTATTGAACATAATCTTTAGTGGTTGTTGCAAAACTCCCAACATGCAACCGGATGGGTAGTAAGAGTTGATCCATCAGGCCACAAAGGCTGTATAAAGCCACTGAGTCCAGCGAATGAGGACTTTAATAGCGCTTTACCAGAATAGAGATAGGGTTCTGCAACAGCCACATCCCTAATCCGAACACTTTTGGTACCCTGTCTTACGCCCCCGAAAACGCGGTTTTACAGAGACATTTCTTGGTAGGTATTTCGAACACCTGCTTTTACCTTAATGCGCTAACCCGTGGGCACCACTTGCGATGACAGTCTACACAGTATAAGTACAGCATACTTTGCCTTAAGCATCGCTCTAGTTGACGCCGTAACCTACGCTTGCTTTTTGTAGATGAATTCTCCTTGGATAAAATGGCTGATCGTACTGCTGTACCTAACGGCCTTCGTAATGAGCTTCGGGGTACTGAGTACGATGGTGAGTTTAAAGTACGAAACGGACCACCTATCGGAGTGTGCTTCTCTGGTGAGTGGACGCGATTTATGCGCGGCTATTCAACAATATAAGGCCGTATTTCTTCTAGCATTCGGTAGCGCAACTAGCTTATGGCTACTTCGGCGGTGGCGTCCTCTATCCGCAAAGAAGGTAGGTTAACACGAACTGTGTTGAAAGTCAAGGATTGAGGACAAGTTTTGAGGAAAAATCGACTTGATACGGCACGCCGGATTTGACAATAGCAAAGGCTTGCTTCAGGAGCTTGTTACAGACCGCAATCAGGGCTACCTTCTATTTCTTGCCTTTGGCCACGAGTCGATCAAAAAGGGCCTGACACGCGGCATTCTTTTTCTTGGCCGAGAAGCTACACATAAACAGCTTGCTCCGGATCAAGCCCCCGCCCGTCTTGGTGATGCGCACTTTGCCCCGGATGCTCGTGCCGGAGGTGTGCTCGCGCGGCGACAAGCCCGCCATGGCAATCAACTGACGGTAATTATCGAGGCGCGTAAAGCCGCTGGCGAACAAAAGCAGCAGGCCGGCCGTCTTGCGGCCGATGCCCGGAATCGAGCACAACAGGGTCATTTCCGAGGCAAAGCGTTGTTCTAACAGCGTCAGCAGTTCGGCTTCCACCGCCTCTACTTGCTGGGTGAGAGCCTTTAAGATTTGCTGTAGCCGTTTTACAGCTAACGTGCTCACACAAGGCTGGCGCTGTAGGGCTTCCAACGAGTTGCTGACCATGGTTTTCTGCTTCAGGAGCTGCTCGGTGACTTGCTCGAGTTGCCGACACTCGACCAACACCGCTTCTTCCGGTTGCCACGTCTTCACGGCTTGCTGTTGGCCATAGCGTAGCAGCCATTGCGCATCTTTGCGGTCACTCTTGCCTTTGCTCAAATGCAGCTGAATGAAGCGTCGGATGACCAAGGGGTTCAGCACCGCTACTTGCCCACCGTGCTCATGCAGGTAGTAGGCTAAGGCCAAATTGTAGGTACCGGTGGCCTCCATCACAAACAGACAGCTTGTACCGCAAGCCTTGACCAGTTGCTGAAAGCCCGCTTTGCTGTTGCTGACTTCCAGGTGCTTGACTTGCTGGTCGGTGGGATGATAACACACGGCCAGCGTGGCCTTGCTCACGTCAATGCCGACAACGGGGAGAGAAAGAGCAGTCATACCAGCAAGAGTAAGGATGAAAAGGAAACGAAAAAGGAGATCTTTCACTATCCTAATACAGGCTCTCAGGCCTCACGGAACTGTCCAAAGTAGTCCTAGAAAAGGAAGGGGATTGTCATGTTAAACGGGCTCGTGGTGGCCCCATAAAAGACGAATCTTACTCCTCCCTTTTCCTTCTCAGTAGCCATCTTTACGGCCGGTGGACGAACATAGGATAATCGGTACTTATCAGACAGGTGCAAGAATGGTTATGTGTTGAGTAGCCTCAATAGGAGCTGCGCGTAGAATCGCGGTGCTACTGTGTCTAACCACTTATAGCTTCCCATCATTTCTACCCGCATAGCCACTTCTATCAGGTACTCGAACGGCTTAGGAATCCAGCAAAACAACGTCGGCCGCTCTACGTCTAAGAAATGGTTCTCCAGATAAAACCATGTGTCAATCGGTGGCACATCGCTTTCATCAACAAAGCAATTGCTCTCGGCAATCGCGATGCCGTCATGCGTGGTGAGCAGGGTTGAGAAGCATAAGACACGTCCCAAACTTGAAAGATCAGTGATGGGAGCGATTAGCTGGCCCATGAGTTGGGTTCGCTGCTGGAGGGCCAAGTGGAGGGCTTGGGCAAAATACGTCACGTTATAGGGATCTACATTCCACGTGGCATAGCCTTGATCCAGTGTGTACAATGGTCGATCATCTACCATTGGATTGAATTGCCGGAACAGCGTTCCGTAGTTTCCAATCTCTTCACTTGCCAGAGCACGTTGTCTGGTCCAATGAATAACTCGATGTAAGCACTCAAGGAAGTGAGACAGGTCCATAGAAGAGAAAAGGGTTGAAAGACGTAGTTAAAATAGCCAAAACACAGACTGCAGGATATTGAGCAATGGCAGAGCTTTCTACCTTTCAGTCATTAACATAATAAGTGTTCTCGGACTTGCCTTGAGCAAATCATAAATTTTGTTTGCCAAGCTAGTATAGTTAGAGTATTACTTTTCCGTAATAGATCGTTTTCGTTTATCCCTTGTTCAGTCTATTTATGCGAGTGCTTTACCTCTCTATCCTACAAATTTGCGGGGCTTCCCTCGTGCTCGCCGCTTGCCAGTCACCCTCACGGCCACTCCAACCGCCCGAAAAAATCTTCCGAAAGGGTCGCCAGCTGATCTATACCGTCACCCATGACCGCCAGCAGGCGGTGGGCTTGGATACCCTTATGATCACGAGCTATGGCGATTTTAAACCGGGGACCTATGACCCCGTTACGACGCAAATCAACATCGGCTTTAGCTATGATGGGCATTCTGGACCGGCTGACCATTCGGGCGTCATTGAGAATGATACGATGTTGTGGAGTCACCCGCCCCGGGGTGGATCCTACTCGATCTTGCAACTCAGTCCCTATCCCTACATTAAATTGCCCGTGACCAAGGGGGAGCAGTGGACGTGGGAGCTCACCGTAGGTAGTCAGTGGGGGAATCCGCGATGGGGTACGTGGCAAGGCAATATCCTGGTGCAAAGCCACTATCACGTCGTGGGGCAACAAACCATTCAGACCCCAGGTGGTAGGCTCCCGTGCTGGGTTGTTCGGGCCCACGCCCATTCTCCCGCTGGCCAGTCTAGTTTAGACCTGTTTTACCATCCAGACTATGGCTTCGTTCGGTTGAACTATCAAACCATTGATGGGCGCCACACCAACCTGGCGTTAGCGAAAGCGAGCATGCAGTACGAGACGGACTATTTACAGGCCTTGCCTAATCAAGTATTCAAACCTGAGAGCAGGTAGTTGAGCAACTGGTAGTCTGCAGGGCACTCATTAACAGACAGTAAACTGACAGTTAGGAGAGGTAATAGAGTTCCGTCACGTTTTCCAAACGGTCTACTGTTAAATGCCAAAAGCAAAGTAAAACCTACAGGTGTGAATTAATCTAGCACTTTCAAGAAACCTGGAGCCGGGGAGGAGCACCTTACCGAGGAACACTCTCCTGACTCACGCAGTAGATGCTGGAACGAGACTTTCTCTTCTTCTTTGTTACGCCGATCGGGCTCTATGTGCTGGCGAGCCTGGGGCTGTACTATCGCCTATACCGACACTCTGGTTGGACTAGTGGGCAAGCACTTCTACTAGGGCTTGCGTTGCTTGTCGGCTTTGGACTGTTGGTGGCCATTCTTGGGTTCTTCTTTATGGCCTTTCACCCCCTGGACCCATCTGGAACGTAGCCTTTTCGCAGGTCTCCATTAGCAACGCACCTCGTTCTTGTGCACGACGAGTGTGGTCTTTTAGACGAGCTTATTCGGCCAATTCCACTATCGAAACCGCCTCTAGGTCAGCTAACAAGCACGATACGAGGTGGCCATACCCAATCAAGGAGAAGAGATACTTCCAGTGGGACGCCTTTTTTCCATACGCCAGGTTATAGTTGGCCTTTGCTTGCTGCATCAGCTTGCCGAAGTCAGGAGCCGGTACATACACCCCGTTGGCGACCGATAGCACTTGCGACAAGTCTTGGATTACAATCCGGCACGTTCGGTAGAGATCTTCTTTCTTCGCTAAGGAGAAACCATCAAAGGACAAGTGCTCCGTGGGCATCGCCAACTCGACTTTCTGCTCGGTTTCGCATAAGGCGAGCTTCACGGTTAGGAAGCCGTTGGCATAGGCGTACGTTTCAAGTAGTGAATCGCCACTGCTGTTAATTATATCTGCTAGAGACCTCATCAGTTCGTTAGCTAATCCGAGAACCAGCATTATGTTTAGAAATTATTTCAAGATGCTGCTGCGCTAAATTCTAAAGTGCAAACAAAGGAAGGCTATCAAAGCACTACGATTCCTACGCCAGATTATCGGGCTCCATCCGTTGCGTGACAAAGGCAATCCAATTCTCGAAGAAATCAGTTCGTGCGTAGGTGCAGTCGCCTCGGCGGGTTCAGACTAGATGAACAACGGCAAAGCGCTGGTTAGGTACTTGATACAGCACCTCATCCGTCCCGCCATTTTTACTGATCGGTAGGACCGTAATTCCATCAAGCGGATACTCAGGCGTTACCTCTCGCTGTAGCTGCTGTTGAAAGGTCCTTTTCGACCTTTCCGATAAGGCATCCTAAAGCGCTAGCCATGAATAGACCATTGTATTCTTGTGCCAACTCTCGTGCTATCCCCGACGAGGTGACCGATATAAAAACACCTTCCGACAAGCGCCACGCTACCGGCCAGCGCAACAAAGCAGAAGGCTGCCACGAATAGCGCTCTTGTATGGACATCGAACAATTCAGAGCCTGCTGCCTCGCGCTGCCCTTTACGGAAGAGAAAACGCCCTTTGCTGGGTTTTTTCCTAATGCCCGCGATATTTTGGCCTTCTACATCGGTGGGAAAATATTCTGCTATTTCGACCTCGACAAGTTCGATAAATGCTCCCTGAAAAGCACGCCCGAACGTATTGCAGAGCTCAAAGAGCGTTACCAGGCGGCGGGGAACCCCTTCAACATGAGCCCCAAATACTGGCTTAGCGTCGCCTTCAACGACGACCTACCCGATGCCCTACTTCTGGACCTGGTGCAGGGCTCCTACGATTTGGTGCTAGCCAGCCTGCCCAAAAAACAGCGCGAGCAGCTAAGGCAGTCCGGTGCCGCTAGACACTGACGTGGTCCGGCCCGGTAGCAGAACCCAGCACAGTAAATCATCAAACCGCACGCAGCAACAACGCATAGCGCAAAGCTGTAAAACAGCAGCGGGATGCGCCAGAAATAAGCTCTGGCACATCCCGCTGGTTGCTTAACCTGCTTTTCCTCGCGGCGGCGCACCCCGCACCCCGGATTCCAGCGCCAACCAGGCCGGGCACGGTAACGCTCACGCGTGGACTACGCGAGGGAGCGCAGCAGTTCTGCCTGTTGCTGCGCCGCGTGGGCCGAGTCGAAATAGTCGCGCCAGACGGTGATGGCACCCTCCTCGATGGTGAGCGTACCCATGACCGGTACTGTGAGGGTGAAGCCATTAGCGTGCTGGAAATTATCAATCCGCTCGTTGAGTACCACGTTGCCAGTGGCGGCGAGATGCACGACTTCCCAGTTCGCCCGCAAGGCCGTGCCGATACCGGCGTCGACATGGAACTTCAGGACCGCCTCGCGGCCGATAAGGTCGGGGGTAGGAAAATTGTGGTAAACGACATCGGCCGCGAGTAGGGCGAGGGCCTCTTCTACGCGGTTGGCCTGCCAGTGGGCAAAGAAGGTTTCGGCGACTTCGAGGGGGGTAGCGAACATGGATTTCGTTTTGTCTGGGTGAAATGAAAACTACGCGGACTTTGCTTCGGTGGCTTGCTGCACCGGACTAGCCAAGTGGCGGCGCAACCTCCTGGAGCGCTCAAAGGCCACGTAGCCCGGGCGTCAGGGCGGGTAGTGGAAGCCCTCCAGGTTCGTCTACCTGCAAGTAAGCAAGCAAGCAACGCTGCTTAGCTGTAAAAATCAGGAGCCTTTTTCACGCCCGCCCATTGGGCGCTGTCATGGCCAAACAGCACCAGCTTGGCTTCCTCCCGTTGGGCTAAGGCCATCAGCTTCCGGGTGCTGTCCCTGGCCTCTGCGTCGTTATCAGCCGACACGTCGACCATTCGGGTGGCGGCATCGGTCATCGTGGCATTCAGGATGGCATCCACGGTCAGCAGCACCGGACCGGTGTGGGGCAGGTGAAGCAGCACCGACTGGTGGCCGGGTACGTGGCCACTGCTGGCAATCAGCTCAACCCCCTCGGCTATTTTTACATCGCCCGCCAGCAACCTAAACCGAATCCGGGGATGGTCCCACTGCTCCTGCGTAGCAGTAAAGCGAGGATGGCCCGCCTTCGCTGCGGCATACTGCTGCTGTTGCAACAGTATGTCGGCCTTTGAGAAGGGAAGCAGGTTTCCGGCGTGGTCAATATCTAAGTGACTGACCACCAGGATGTCGATGTCGTCCGGCGTAAGCCCGATAGCGGCTAGCTGGTCGACAATGTACTCACCGGGGCGCATGGCCATCTCGGCGGGCTCAGGAGCGGGTGGGTGGCGAATAAATTTCTCCGGAAACCCGGTATCTACCAGGATATTTTGACCGGCATCGGTCTGAATCAGGTACCCGGGCACCGGCAATGGCTGGGGCATACCTGGATAAATAAACCGGCCTAGCTCAAATATATACAGCTTCATGTTTCCAGTACGAATGGTGGAGCAGCGTTTACCCTACTGCTGGTTTGCGCCGCTTGGGAAAAGAGCCTTTCTGCAACCTGTGACGACACGATTTTGGGCCGGCGTAAGGAAAACCGGGCCTCACCGACCACGCAGCGGGGCCCGAGGAAACCAGGTAACCACGCTACTAGTGGCCGCTACCTACCAGGGCAGCGTTTCGCCGGCCTCGGTGAAGGTGCCCGAGGGTCCATCGGCCGGCAGCAGGGCCAGCGCCACGCTGGAGCGGGCGCCCTCGGCCGGGGTTAGCGGCGCCTGGTCTGAGCCAATGGCCGTTTGCACCCAGCCCGGATTGGTGGCGTTGACCTTCACGGCCGTGTTTTGCAAGGCCTGGGCCAGGAAGATGGTAAACTGGTTTAGGGCCGTCTTGGACGCGCTGTAGGCGTAGGGCTTCATCTGGTAGAACCAGTGCGCGGTATCAAGGTGAATGCCCAGCGAGCCGGAGATGCTGCTCACATTGACGATGCGGCCCGCCTCGCTGGCCTTGAGCAGCGGCAGCAGCGCCTGGGTCAGGGCCACCGTACCGAAGTAGTTGATGTCGAACGTGTCGCGCAGCACTTGCGGCGGCACGGTTTCCACGTTGTTGCCGTACCACTCGCCATCGAGGAACACAGCGGCATTGTTAACCAGGATATCGAGCCGGCCATAGGTCTGCTGGATGTGGGCCGTGGCCGCCGCAATGTCGGCTTCCTGGCTGATGTCGAGTTGGATAAAGGTGACGGCCAGCCCTTGGGCGTGCAGGGCCGCCGCGGCGGCCTGGCCGCTGACGGCGTCACGGGCTCCGAGCAGCACGTGTATCTGGTGTTGCGCCAGCTGGCGCGCCGTTTCCAAGCCGATGCCTTTGTTGGCACCGGTTACGAGGGCTACTTTCATGAGGAGTTGCAGAAGATAAAATGGTCCTGCAAAGGTGGGCCGGGCAGCCAGGCAGCGGCTAGCGCCGATAGCACCAATCCTTACGCAAATCAAACCTGGGTTTAGCCGGCCTGCTTGCGGTAGTCGGTAGGCGAACAATACACATGCTTCTTGAAGAAGAGGTTGAAGTGCGACGGCTCCTCAAATCCCAGTGCCCCGGCAATCTGGGCAATGTGCCAGTCGGTAAGCCGCAGCAACGTCTGGGCCTCGCGCACGAGCCGGGCGGCGAGCAGGCTGCTGACCGTGCGGCCTTTCACGGCCTTCACCTGGCGGTTGAGGTAGTTGGGGTGCAGGGCCAGCTCGCCGGCAAAATCGCGCACGGTCTTGAGCCGCAGCGGGGCGTGCGGCGACTCAATCGGGAATTGTGCCTCCAACAGCCGGACAAACGCGCAGGCCACGACCTCGGCAGTGCTATTGGTCCGGCCGAAGGTATCGGTCGGGGTCAGGCGGTGCGCCGTGAAGAGCAGCTCCAGCAGGTAGGTGCGCAGCAGGTTCTCGCTGAACGCGCCGCCAGTCCGCTCCTCGGCCGCCAGCTTGGCGAAGAGGGCGCTATACGGGGCCGCCTGCGCCGGGCTCAAGGCATAAATCCACTGCTGGCCCGGCTGGTAGGCTGGGAAGTTAACGGGCTGGTAGCCGCAGTTCTTCAGGGTCAGAAACGTCTCCGGAAATACGCAGCTCACCCCCACCTGCTCGCCGGCCGTGGCCCGGTAGCCGAAGGGCATTTTGGGGCTGGTCAGCAGCAGCGTGTGGTCGGTGGCCGGTTTCTCCCCGTCCTCAAAGTCTAGCGCATACGCTCCGTGCAGCAGCGTCACCGAGTAGTAGGGCCGCCGGCTGAAACCGGGGGCAAGCCCCTGCTGCCCGGCCGCCGTACCCAGGTCGAGCACGCGCAGCCCTGGCGCGGCCAATACGGGAAGTGGCAGGGCGGGCACCAGCGGCGAAAGCGAAGGGAGCGGCATAGCAGAGAGCAAAGAGTACAGAGCCTGAACCGCGAGCGGCCATCGATAGTTGGCGGTCGAGGCAAACTGGCCTCAGCCGATGGCGCTACCGACCAGCTAAACAGCCCGCACCCGAAGTAGCGGGATAGGCCCCAGAACGGGACTACCCTCTTGTCTCGATTGAAAGAAAAGCGGTCACCCCCTTCCATGATGTCGAGGCACCTACCGCCTAAGTCCACTTTCCTCTGGCGGCACAACGGGTTCTTGTTTACGCCTGCTCTGCCGCCCGTTGGGCCAAGCGCTGGACTTGCTTATGGGTAAACTGGCAGCCACGACGGGTGCGAAAGCCCAACTCCTCCAGTTCCTGCGCAATCTGATTGTAACCCAACCCTTGCGCCCGACGCGCCACGATTAAGGCCGTGGCCTGCCGGTTGGCCTCGTGGGTGCGGGCATTCTGCTGCCGGACCGCCAGGCCCTGGGCCTGCACCGCCGTCGTCAGGTTGGCCGGCGTCCCTAACTGCTTACCCTGCGTCTTGAGCACCTGCAAAGCTCGGCGGGTGCGCTCGCTGATCATGTCGCGCTCCTGCTCGGCTAGCGCGGCGAAGATGTGCAAGGTGAACTTGTTAGCCTGGGGCTGATCACAGGCCACAAACTCCACCCCCGACTCCATCAAGGAAGCAATGAAGGCCACATTGCGCGAGAGTCGATCCAGCTTCGCAATCACCAGCACGGCCCCCTGGCTCTTGGCTAGCTGCACGGCCGCCCGTAACTGCGGGCGCGTGGCCTTCTTCCCGCTCTCCACTTCGACGAACTCCCCCAACACGGCTTCCTCCTTCACAAAGCTGCGCACCAGCTGCTGCTGGGCGGCCAGCCCGAGTCCACTCTTCCCTTGCTGGAGCGTGCTGACGCGGTAGTAGGCAACGCAGGGCATGCGGGAGGGGCAGTTGGGGAGAAGGTAGCTGCCCTAAAGATAAGCAGGTTGGACAGTTTACAAACGACCTACTGGAAGGTGTCCAAGGTCAGTGTAGACACTAACTCGGATCCGAGAAGTAAGTATTCGCTCGGTTTGCTACACGGGCGCGCCGTTTTTGGTATCTTCTTCTTTAGCCCGCAGTGTGGCAAACCTTCCCGCATTGGCTCGCCTGCGCATGGCATATCTGATTCATGTGGCCGTGGCCCTGCTCTACCCCTACTGGTCCCACACCCGCGGGTTCGCCTGGTTGAACCGCTTTGTGAGTCCATTGACTAGCTTGCGGCAAGCGCTCGGGGTGTACTTTAAAGCCTTGCCGCTGCTGGTGCTACTCCCCTTTGTTGCGGGCGAGTTGCTGTGCCTCTGGTTGCTCGATCACAAGAACTGGCATTACAATCGCAGAGTAATTGTGTTGCTGTATTGGGGGGTGCTGCTGTCGAACAAGACCATTTTTACCTTTCTCAGAGCCTGTTTCACCTTCATCAAATCCGATTTTACCCGTACGTCCCGATGACCCACTATTGCTCCCTGGTGGCGATGGACCTTATATCTAGGGTCCAAACTCCGGTTTAATGGTTATCTCGACTGTTACTTGCTGCACTGATGAGTGTTTTTACCCAGATAGACGAACGACTGCAACAATTCGCGGCCGCGCAGCACACCGTGTTGACCCGAGACCGCGAAAATCACTGGCCCGGTGGTCCGGGCCACTTGGGTTTTGAGGAACGGCGTATCGATTGGCAACAGGACGGCTGTAATCTGGCCGTTATCATCCAGCCTGACTTTGGGAAGATGGCGGTTGATTCGAGCCAGTGGCACTTCTATGCCTTGGCGTGGCAGAATGTGGCGACGGGTAGTGGGAGGCGGGTAGCAAAGCGGCATTTGGTCAACGGGCGGCCCTTCTCCGAAATCAAAGCCCGCATAGAGGAGCTGCTAATCGAAGCCGGCTCATACTTGCATGGCCTGCAAGCACGCGACTTACGCCCGTAAATTGACGTGCGCCATCAGCGGCAAGTGCACCAACGACGTGCAGAGTGCCAGCAAAATAAACTTGGGAAATCCCCAGAATGACAGCTCAACGAAACGGTGGTTTAGAGGAGGCAAACTGATTTTACGTGTTGCTAACCTCCCGTTTCTAAAATATCCAAGACCCGCATTATAGTTATCGTTCGTTTATACTTTGTCGCCTACTTCTTAAGCCCATCCTCCATGGTGCAGACAAACTTACATGCGCAACTCAACACGAGAACCGCTGGCACTGGATGCCCTAGAATAACCTAATTAACTGGTACTAGATTTTTGTCAAATGAATAAAGTACTAATTTGGTACAACCAGCCTGCTGAACAGCCCAAAGGTGTTCCAGACAGAGGAGATGTAACCTACACGGACGACTTCAACTCTAAGAAGCCGATGCATGGAGCCGATGCACCATGGCTCGACTATAACCACCAGTTAATGCCCTTTCCGCCACCTAGTAAAGAGTTGAAATTTCCTGACCACTTATTCGTCGTCGTTAAGAAGCACAAGGAGGTAGTGTTTGATTTCTTCTCACTAGATGTAAATCATAAAATTATATCAAAAAGCCTGTTGACTTTTTTACAGAAGCACGGTGCCAAAGAAGGTTATGAAGTTGCGAAGGCATCTGTCATTAATACCAAAGGAAATGTCATCAGCATGAAAGAATATTTTGTCATTAGAATCGCTAGATTCGATGACAAGCTTCTAGATTTTATCAGTGACACTAGAGTTGAGTCAAGCACTTTACGCAACCACTACTTATATAAGGACATAAGAATAGCAAACAACACAAAGCAGCAGGCTTTCTTTTCAGAAAAAATAACTTATGGCAAGTCGCTCTTATTAAGCGAAGATTTAAAAGAAGAAATTACAGATAAGTTTTATGCAGTTACCATGCTTTCACCAGAGCAATATGTGACGGCATTTGACAATCCATGGTAACATAACCCCATGTGCCTGCCTAAGCGCGTTATGTTAACAGAAGCAGCGAGTCGTGTTAACTCTACGCCAGCGGTAGTCCACCCTGCTAGCCAAAAACCATAAGCTAGCATGGCGCTACGCCTAGGAAGGGGCCGGGCAACTGACGAGCGTCACCCGACACGATAGCCAGACCGTCATGTTCACCTACGACGCACTAGGCCGGCGCACCTGCACGAGTGGCACGAACTGGAAGTGGGCCCGCAGGCCGACAGCGCTGGGCAGTTCCTCACCTAGCTCTTCGAGGAGGACAGCTTTGCTCCCGCGGCTAAGCTCAAATCCTGTAAACGCGTAAATATGTCCGATCTGAAAAAGTTGCTCGAAACGTATGAAGACACTTCATCTGACAGAGTTCAGATTATAAGGGAGCTTGAGTTTGTGGAGGATGAGGGTAAATGGCCCTTCTTAATCAACATCATGATCAATGAATCCGCAGATGATTTAGAACGAATCGAAGTACTACGGATAATAGAAGTAACTGAACCTCCGCAGATATATGTTAATAGGGTAATTAGTAATATTTATAATATTATTATTAAAGAGGGTGATTGCAACTTGCGAAATTATGCTGTGATAGCCTTGAAGAATTTCAAAGACGAAAAATTATTGAACTTAGCAAAAGACATTTTATTGAATGAAGACGAAGACCTTGATATGAGGTGGAACGCATTTGATGCATTGAAAAATTTAAAATGCGGAAACTTGTTTAATGAAATAGTAGAAAAGTTGCGCAATGATAAAGAGTTTGGCAAAGCTATTGGGTGTAGGTTAATTATAAAATAATATGACATATAAATTAAGTAAAAGTTTAAATAAAGGTAATGTGCGATTTTTGGTATTGCCTTGATAATGGCTTCAATCGGATGAGTGCTCATTTTTTGACTTTATAGGTGAGGGCTATCGGTGAAATTATGAACAATACTATTGTAATATAAAATATATTGTTTGACAATTCGTATTGATGCCTTATTATGCGCTTATCGCAAAGAGGTCTTTGATAGATATCTGTAACGATACATAAATAATAAGGTCACCATACTGGGTATGGGACGGCAACAAGCCTCTGCATGAATGGGAGGAATTCGATGTGGACCTTGGTAAAAAATCAACCACGTACTGTATTTAAATAGCAGAATAAATGGAATTGAAAATAATGACGCAAACACCCGGTCTTGTTGCTTTTGATCCAGTAGTCCTGCAGAATTTTGTAGTAGCTCACAAGGTGGTTTTGCCTAATATACTCCAGGCCTTGATCGACGACCCAAATTTAGGCAATGAAGCTATTTCAGCAGGCTGTTTATTGCCAGTGTATAGCATACCAGCTTGGGATTACCGGGTCCTTATTACTATGGCGGATAGAGCTACAGTCCCGGCAGAATGGATTTTATTTACTACGCCCCCATTTGTAATACAAATACAAAGTGGCCGACTAATTGTATCTGACATCTGGCTTATTCTGAATTGGAATGCTGATGAGTATCTTCATACAAGTGCCCATTCACAGGACATTGACTACACTGCTGCTAGCGAATTCTTAGTAAGTGAGGAGATAGAGCTGGCCCAAGGCCAATACCAAGTTGTAATTGTAGGCTTCTGTGATACAAAAAACGTGGACATCGAGCGCAGGCACTGCGGCTACGAGTTCTTATTTGTCCGCAATGACCAAGCCTCTTTTAGTGTGGTCAATAGCATAGAAACCATGAATTTGGACGTGGTTAGACTGCCATAGACGAACTGAGGTGGTCAGTAGAGACGGACAGAAACAGGACATAAGGAAGGCCCAGAATCTCATAGGTTTTAGAGCCTAGTGGTTGAAATAGTAATGTGTCAATTTATCACCAAGAAATTAGGGCTAAAAAGTAGGACCCGTAACGAAAAGGCTTGTGCCTTTGTGAACCTAGCTTTCTAGTCTAGCGGAGGCCGTCCACCATTTGCAGCAAGAACCCCTTATCTGATCAGGAGAAAATTCGGCTTGTCTCCAGGAGCCTCTACCTCCCTGTTGCCTGTTCTGCCCTCGTGGTTTCACAATGCGTCTAGGCGGCCTCGGGCATGGTAGCGATTAGCTTACCCAACTGCTGGATAGCCACTGGCCCATAGCCTTGGGATTCGAGCGCCTCGTACACCTGCATGCACCCCAGTAGCTCCTGCATAAGCTGCCCTTCTGCTTCCTCATTTCCTTCCGGAGACAAGATGAGCGTGGCCCAGTGCGACAGGCCCTGCGGGGATTGCGAGCTGCGTTCAATCATGGCCACGAGCTCTTTCAAGAGCTGTTGATAATGTGCAAGCAGGTGCTGCAGCGGCAGCATCCACTTCTGCGCGCCTTCAGCGGTAGCGATCAGGGGCTGTTGCTGGATTAGTGCATAGCAGAGTCGCAGCGCCTTGCGCAGTTGATTGAGCACGCGCCAGACGGCCGTCCATAGGTGGTTGGTGATCTTGCTTTGCTCGAACAAGAGCTCCAACTGTTGGCTGTGTTGCTTGACGGCCAAGGCGGCAGAGCCCGTGTAGTTGGCAAAGTACCACACAGTCCGTTGGTCCAGTTCATGGTCCGCAGCGAGGGTACGCCAGCTATACCGCTGTTCTTGGGCTTCCACCCGCGAAAACCATGCTTCGGCCAGCGGTGGCCCTACTTGCTCCAGCAGTAATTGTAACACTACTTGAGCCGACTGTGCAAACCGCAAGGAGGCGAGTACCTGGGGTGACTGATCGGCCGCGATGGCCAACTGTTCCAAGCCATCAATGATCCCCGCAAGCAACGTTTCTCGGGCCTGCGGTGAGGGGTGTCCAACTTTGTTTTCGTCTAAGCAAGCGCGTAAAATTCGGAAGACGGGGAGCTCGGCATAAATATCTTCGGGATTTTCCGGGTGGGTATAGATGCCTCCCAGCAGGCTAAGCAGTATGCTGAGCGGAAAGGGCTGCACAATTAGGCGGTCCAGCAATTTGTCTCGTTTGCGGTGGCTCCCCAACAACTTGGCCAGCACCCCACCCCAAGCGGGCTCGGCTAACTCGTGACGGGCTATAGCCCCTAAGAGCTGGGCTATTTCGTGATCTGGATCACAGGCAACCACGTGAAGCAGCCACGGCGTTATATTCAACTGGGCGACAAATAAAGTCACAGAGGTAAGCACGAGTTCCGTGTCCGTTGGCCGGGATACCGGTACGACTGGGGCCGTAAAAACGAGCTGCGGCGGCTGGTTATCTTCCGCAAGTAAGGAGTTATCTTTTAAGACGAGGGACGCTCCATACGCTTGCAAAACACGGTTCAAGTCGAGTATCTGAGCCCTTGGCTTTGGTACGTCAGGGACGGGTGCAATCAATAGTTGGGCCAGTAAGCGATCCGTAAAGCCCGGATAAGTAGGCTCCAAGAGTTGGTAGGCTTTGCGGGCATAACCAGCTACCACTACCTCTAGGTGCTCTCCGGTAAAGTCATGGAATTGCGTGACCGCTTTCTCTGGGGTAAACCCGTTTAAGTCAACACGCTCGGCATCGCATAGCACCCATTGGCCAATGGACCGATCCAAGGCAAAACCGTTGATCCCGCCCGGGCGTACCAAGGCTCCAGCGAAGTTGAACAAGGCGAGCGTATCCCCGAAGAGATAAAGCCAATCCAATGACGCGGGAATATCCAGTTCGCCTAGATAAATGCTAGGCAAAGAATCATCCTGGGACATGAGTTAAAGTTTGAGAACCAAGTAATTAGGCGGCGCATTTACCAACAAGCCCTGTGCGACTCGTTGGGGGACTCTATCGGGCTAACCAGTATTAAATATACTGTAATATTCAACTATACTTTAGTACTTACAGCAGTCGCGGTATTCTGCTCTTCCGGGGTAACAAGAGGTGTTTGCCGGTGCGAGTGCATCTAGGGTAACAACCACGCTCCACCCGGTGCCGGGTGGAGCGTACTATTTTCTACAGAGCGGCCTATCAACTTCTTCCCGGAAACAGGCATTCGCTTGTGCTCGTTAGGCCACTTCACTTAAAAGAGCAAATGGGTGCAGTTGAGTTCGTAGAGTTCCAGCCAGGAAATCATCTGGATCTGCTGGGTGCGCTTGTGGATAGTGAACCCAGGGGCACCGTTGTCGTTGAATGGTCTGCTAGAGGAATGATAGTGCAAGTTGGCATACCAACAGCCCGGGCAAACTACTTTTGCCGTAGCTGGCCGTCGTTATCGGGTTATCCTGAATATGCTCTGCTCTTGCATTAGAACAGTTTTAAATGTGAAAACAGTCGACTTATTTAAAGACAAGACATTCCATGTAGTACTGTAAATTCTCTCTGGTAATAACATCCAAGGGCAAATATTTGGTGGGTTTATTCTTTTTGTGAAAAACCAGGTGATCAGCCAGAGCATGAATACCCCAGTACCCTTGGCCTTTGGGATTTTGGTTTATCAGGAACTGTATGCTACCTGTTTCCAGACAACGAAGGTTGCTTTCTATCAGGTCGTACCCAATAAGATTGATCTTAGGTCCGGGATTCTGCTGTAAATAGTCCGCCACCACATACGCCTTGGAAGTGGTAACGAAAATGCCAGTCAATCCTGGGGTGCTTTCAAACATTTCCCTGAGCTGCTCGGTAACGGGGGCAGGGGAAGAAGGTTGAAAAGATAGTGCTTGTATTGGGTAGCGATTTACTAGATTATTCCGAGTGAAATAGTCCCTGAATCCTTGCTCCCTGTGCAACAAGTGAGAAGAACTCTGGCTGCTTTCCCCGATATGAGCCACGACCATGCTGCCCGCCTCCTGGTTGCCAAAGTGCAGGATTTTTCCGGCCAGAAGACCGCTTTGATAAGAGTCTTGGCCTATGTACACAAGGGGCTCGAAATCGGGTATTTGCGTGTGGAAGAGGACGAAGGGAATACCGGCTCGTTTCCACTTCTTGAAATAGCTTAAAGAATGCTGGGGAAAAATGGGAGCAACTAGAATGCCGTCATATTCAGAGGAGGATACCTGCTGCGCCAGTGCGGAGAAGGAATTATGATTGAAAGGATCGAAAGTGAACTGAGTGATGATCACCCCGTAGTGGGCTAACTCGGCTCCTGCTTTCTCTACGCCATCTTGTGGTGCTTGCCAATAGGCATCTACAGCCGGGTCAGGAATAAGGGCCGCGATGCGATAGGTTTTATCAGTGGCTAGCGCGCGAGCCGAAAGATTGGGCTTGTAATCAAGGTCTTTCGTGATTTTGAGAATACGCAAACGCACCTCATCTGCTACCCTTCCTCGGCTATGGAGCACCCGGTCCACAGTGCCCACTGAAACCTGTGCTTGCAGGGCAATATCCTTGATTCTCGCGGCTCTATCCACTTTCTCCTTGCTTGACCAATACTTAATATTTCAACCGTAACGGTACACTACTCCTGGCCTCAGAGGAAGAGGTGAATCCATTTAACAGGAAACCTTCTTCTCCGCAGAAGAGCAGCTATGTCCGGCCTTTTTGTGCGTTGTTTTGCACCTTTTGCGAATCCACGGCTGCTTCGAGAATCGATAGCCGTGTTTCCTGGTTTAACTGCAACCTTGAAATTAAGCCAGCCTTACGGGCTCGTGCGGGGCAAGCTGAATGTACAGCACGCCTTTTTCGACTGGGCTATTTGCTGATAACGTTGGTCGTCCCGCCCCCGGCCAACGTCAGGGTAACGGGCGCATTGGTTTGCCAAGCGCCAGCGGTGAAATCCGGTACATCGATTGAGTTAGAGCGATTGGCTACCGACCACTCACTGAGCGGCCCCACTGAACTCCACGAAGCCGCATCGTACACGTCCTGATCTAGGGGCAAGCCATTGCGCAGGCAATCAATCAAACGCCAGTCCATCATAAAATCCATGCCCCCGTGGCCCCCAATCGTTTTGGCCATCTCCCCGATTCGCTTTACAATATCTGGGGTATACTGTGCCTCTAGCTTTGTAAGCTCTTCTTCTGAAACCCAGCTATGCCCGGCCGCTATTTTTTTAACCGGGTATTTGCTGGCACAGCCCTTAGTGCCGCTCACTAGGTGAATCCTGGAATAAGGCCGGGGCGTGGTTACGTCATGCTGAACCATCATGGTCTTGCCTTTCTTGGTGCAAATCGTGGTGGTGTTCATGTTGCCGCGGTAGGTGTCGCGAGCAAATTGGCTGTAGAAGGAATCTGTAGCGGCGCGCCTTTTAACTTCTTCGAACATCTGAAAGTCCTTGGTTTGCACCGACGTGAGATAATCCATGGCGTCGCCCCGGTTCACATTCAACAGCTGGCAGATAGGACCCAGGCCGTGCGTAGGATAGAGATTGCCGTTACGGGTCATGTTCTCTTTCAGGCGCCACATGTCTTGGTAGCCTTTCGCTTTGTCGAGGTTCAAATCCAGCAAACCGTGGATGTAAGCGCCCTCCGCGTGTACAATCTCCCCGAAGTAGCCTTGGCGGGCCATGTTCAAGGTTAAGAGCTCAAAGAAGTCGTAGCAGCAGTTCTCCAGCATCATACAATGCTTTTTGGTGCGCTCCGACGTCTCCACCAATTGCCAGCACTGTTCGATAGTCGTGGCGGCTGGAACCTCTACGGCGGCATGCTTGCCGTGTTCCATGGCGTACAGCGCCTGCGGAGCGTGCAAACTCCAGGGAGTGGTTATGTAAACTAGATCAATATCATCTCGATCAAACATGGCCTTCCAGGAGTCGGGCTTGCCGGAATAAAGCACGGGGTCGTGGGCCGTTCCCTGCTCTTTGAGGGCCTGCTTCACCTTCTCGGCCCGCTCGGGGACAAGGTCGCAGAGCGCTTTGATTTCCACGCCTTCAATGCAGCTCAAGCGGGAAACTGCCCCGGGACCCCGCATGCCCAAGCCCACGCACGCTATCCTTACTTTATCTAGCCTGGGGGCGCTATACCCGCTCATGTTGAAGCGTTGTGTGTACTTGCGCTTAACCTGGTTTGCTACCTGGGCTACCCGGGGTTGCTGTTCGGTCGTGGCGCAGCCAGCAAGCAGGCCGGAACCCGCAAAACCTAGGCCGGCCACCCCGGAAATCTTCAAAAAGTCTCTGCGATTCTGGTTCATTGTCGGTTTGCGCAACTTATGGGTTTGGATTCGTGCGTTGGGGTAGCTCAGTCGGTGGCAATCATTGAGCAAGGGGATGGCTTGGTGGGCGGAAGGCATATGACAAGGCAGCTCCAAGGCAGAGAAGCCTTGGCAAGAGGCCAGCAAGACAAGTTCCCCAAGCCGTTAGGAGGCGGCCCTGGCCGTGTGCTGCCGTTATGCTTCGGTGCAGGGTCAAGCAAACTGCAACTCCCCAAAGAATTCCGGTCGGTGAAAATCGGGTTGTTGCGCTTGAATTGCATTCCAGGCTAGGTAATGAGGAATAGGCAACTCCTCCCCGCCCTTGTAGAAGTTGGCCCGGGCCCGCAGACCTTCGAAAGTTGAAAGGTGGTGCGCAGAAAAGATAGCCGCGGGTATAGCCAGGGTCAATTCCCAAGTTGCTTGACCGTCAACGGTCAAAGAAGCCCAGGTCTTTATCCTCTCTACCGTACTTCCGGGCAGCAGCCGACGTTTGTGGCGGTTTTCGCCAAAACCCACTAAGCCGGTTCCCAGGCAGTTGAATTCCAGGTTATAATAAGTTGCCTCATTGTTGAAGGCAATAAACAGCTCCACGCAACTGTCTTTGTACACTGGCCCATTTGTTTGCCGGTATTTAGCCTGAATTTGCGGCTCTTGGACGTAGAATTTCAAGTAGATGCAGTTATGAGCATATCCCATGGCAAACGCTACCACTGGTTTAATACCGTCACTAAACCAAAGCATTTCACGAAGGGGATGGCGTGGAAGCGCATCCAGGGTGTGAGTGAGGGCGGCAAAAGTTTGTACTTTTGACGGCTCCGAAATAGCCTGAATGTGTAGGGTCTTCATAGATTCACTTCTGGAGCGCTCGGGAATGGCAGGCAGCGGCTATCTCTTGAATCAGATTTTGCAGGAGTTGCTGTTTTTCCTCTAGTTTTTGCACCAACCGGAACTGCGCCCGGGCCCGTTGCAGGTTATGATCTTGGAATCCTATTTTGTAGTAGTGGTCTCCGTCCAGGTAATCGGTTAAGAAACGCAACCCCATCAGGAACGGCAGCAGCGTAACACCTAGGATGAGCGTGTTTAACTCGTTGTTAGTCAAAAACTTGTTGGTTTCCTGCAAATACCCTGTGGTGAAGCCTTCGAAGAGCTCTACGTTCACGCTGATCTTGTTCAAGTCCTTTTCGTCTTCTGCAGCAGCATTCACGATGGTGCGGACAGCATCCCCAAAGTCGTAGGCTACCAAACCAGGCATAACGGTATCCAAATCAATCACGCATTGCGCCCTGTCTGCTGCGTCGAGCAGCACGTTGTTGAACTTGGTATCATTGTGCGTGATTCGGACAGGGAGTTGCTGCTGCTGCCCCAGGTGCAGGAGGCGACTCATGGACGTCGCTCGTTCGCGTACAAAGGCTATTTCTTCTGCTACGCACCTGACTCTACCTACGGCGTCTGTGTTTAAAGCCGTCTGAAAGAGCAGCAGTCTGCTTTGGACGTTGTGAAAAGCCGGAATAGTCTCGTGCAGTAGATCTACCGGCAGCCCCGTTAATAGTGCCTGGAATCGCCCATAAGCCCGGCCGCCCTCGTAGGCTTGCTGCCTGGTGCGCACCAAGTCATAACTGCGGGTGTTTTCCAGAAAGAGGTAAAGCCGCCAGAAATTTCCTTGGTGGTCCTGAAAGAAGTGTTGGTCTTGGTACGTGGATATTAGCGTGAGCACCTCTTTTTCCGGGTCGGCACCGGGCTCCGTCGCCAGGATGTGTTTGAGGTGGCTGGTGACCAAGTGAATGTTTGCCATCACCGCCGGCACATCTTTGAACACGTGGTGATTGACGCGTTGCAGCAAGTAGTTTGGAGAGGTTGCGGCCTGGGTTTCCACGTAAAACGTGTCGTGGATGTGCCCGGAACCGAAAGGCATTACTTTTTCCACTTTTCCCTGCACGCGGAAGGAGGGCAAAACGTCTGTCAATACCTGAACGAGAGGGAGCGATGCGTTCATAAAATAGGATTGAAAGCCGTAAACAAGGGGTTGGGATATGCGCTTTCATGCACCAGGCGCTGGATGTTTTGCACTACCGCTGGTTTGTCGGCGGGGTAGGTGACACCAAACCATTTCTCCGGGGTTTCCAGCACCTTTACCCGCGCCCGGTTAGCTTTCACCATCTTGTCTATTACTAATGGCAGGTAAAACTCGGCGTTGGGGTCAGTCCCACTGGTGCGTAGGAATTCCTTTAGCTCTTGATCGACGTGAGAAAAAAAAGCGGGCTTGAGCGCTAATAGGTTCATGGAAACCAACTCCTGGCCCGTTAGCATTCTGGGCGCAGCGTCGGGATTCAAGACTGCTATTCCATCATCAGTTCGCACAATGTGAGGTTGTTCCGTCAAGGACTGCAAATACCCTTGGGGGTTCGTTTGGCACTCGCCTCTTGATACGGCCCCGTGCTCGGAGAGCGTGTTCTCTAGTTTAAACCCCACCAAGCCGTAGTCCGTCTCTGCAGGAGTATCCCTGAGAAAATCAGCTGCTAGCTTAAAGGACTGGAAGCCGTAGAAATCGTCACCGTTTACGACGGCAAAAGGTTCGTTGATTGCAGCGGCGGCCACCCACACGGCATGTCCGGTGCCCCATGGTTTGCTCCGGTTCACTGGCACCAGATAGGTTGGGGGCAGCAAATCCAACTCTTGGTTGAGGGTGACAACTTCAAGATTGGCGGGAAGGCGGCGCAGGATTGCTTGAAATTCCGCCTGCATCGACGCTCTGATGACAAATACTATTTTCCCGAATCCTGCTCGCCTGGCATCGTATACCGAGTAGTCGATGATGGTCTCCCCGTTGGGGCCGAAGCTATCCAGTTGCTTTAAGCTCCCATAGCGAGTAGCCATACCAGCGGCCAAGACCAACAAAGTGGGTTTAGTAAGCATGAGTTAAGAGTAAGTGAAACGCGTTGTGTTGACCACGCGCTTTGCAAGCGAAAATGGAATGCCAGCCGCTAAAGAATTAGCAGTGGTCTGCGCCTACAGAAATCGTGCGTTACTTCGTTGCTATTATGGCCTTGGCAAGGGCACTAGCGTTGCCCGTCGCCGGGCCAGGCTGACAGACAGCTAAGTCCATAGCCTAGCAAGGGATTTGAGCCGGTTTAGGTTGTCCTTCTACCAGCTTCGAGTCTATGGTTACATGATAGAATGCCTGTTGGTGGTCTGAACTGCGGCTTTTCTGGCGAAGCAGATCCAACAGAATTTCAGTGGCTTTCTGCCCTTGCTGCAGGGGAAATTGCTCCACCGAGGCTGAGGGAGTGTGGTCCATGTAAGCAACTAGGGGCAGGTTGGCATAACTGACAAACTCCACGGTGTTGCAGATGTCTAACTGCAGACATTTGGCGTGATGAAGCGCGTAAATCCAGATGTAGTCGTTGAAGGTGACAATGGCCGAGACATTCCTTTTGTTGGCGAGCAGCAATTCCAGGGCCGATTGGGTGCCCTTCTCACTCAGGTCGCACTCCACGACAAGTGATGGGTCATATTTGAGCTTGCTCTTCATCATCGCCTTGATGTATCCCTCCCGCCTTTCACTGCTGGCGCACAGGGTGGCGGGGCCGTTGATCATGCCTATCGTGCGGTGACCTTTCTTCAGAAGGTAATTTACCGCCTCCGTAGTGCCTTTTATCAGATCACAGGCCACGTAATGGATATTGGGCAAAGGTGGAATCCGATCAAAAAACACAACCGGTATATTGCTCTGACGCAATCGGTCGAAATGCTCGAAAGAGGAAGTTGTCTTCGCCACCGATACCAACAGCCCATCCACCCGGTGGTGCCGCATTTTCTCTACTACCTGTTTTTCCTTCAACTCATCATCGTGCGACTGCGCCAGCAAAACCGTGTAATTCTGTTTGTAGGCTGCTTCTTCAATAGCCGTGATGGCCGAAGAAAAAAAAGCCTCTGATAACTCCGGCAGGATCACCCCAATGGTGAACGTCTTGCCTTTCTGAAAGGAAACGGCGGTCTGATTGGGCTCATAGTGCAAGTCCGCAGCCAATTTTTTCACTTTCTGCACCGTGGCGCTCCCAATGCTGGGGTGATCGTTCAGCGCCCGGGAAACCGTGGAAATGGAGATTCCCAGCAGGTTGGCAAGTTCCTTAAGAGTGGTTGGCTTGGGTAACATCTGAGAAGAAAAGGATGTCTACTAAATCTAGCAGGACAGTTGAAGACGCAAGGCAATTTTCTAGTACATGAAACTCAGTTCTAAACCGGAAGCTCCGCAGAGCTTGCGGGAATGCCCTTTAGAAAAGTGGAAGGAACTAGGTACCCTATGCCGTCCTTATTCCTTAGTGTTGTATCTACTGGAGAACCAAGAATGAAAAGCAAATACAATGCGTGTTCGTAAACACCATAATTAAATCTGGTTTAAATGTAATAGTTATTCCTGCTTGCCAATCTCTCGCAACTCCGATTTCATGACGCAAACGTTTGAGTTTGCTTTTCCCCTCTGGTCCCCTTGCAGCACCTCTATCTGTCTTGTGCACTGCACCGCATAGCTGCCTGCCCTAACTGGCTGCTGAGGACAGCCCTTGGGACGCTAAAGGGCTCAGTTTTCTGCTGACAACAAGTTTTCCCAAGTACACATTCTTGCCAGGAGAGTATGAAAGAAGAATTGGTTTATAACCTATCCCGTGCTTTAGCTAGGTAGTGCAGATTGTATTTAATGCATTAACCAATTCACTTTCAGAATTTTATATTCTGTTTAAGTATCATTATGAAACCTAGACAAGCGTTTGCGTTGAGTTAGTGTGACTGTAATGAGATCCTTTCCCTTCAACGTATGATTGGAACTCTTACAGACATTAGTGAAAAGAATACTCTACATGTTAGATGGGCAACAGCAAGAATTATTCACACCATTTTGTCATGTTTGCTTGACTTATAGTAAGGCTAACATTACTTTTATGAAAAAAAGCTCTTATGGAAAACAAACTCTTGCTTCCTACAGGATTTAAAGTGCCAGGCTTGTGGATGTTGCTAATAGGCCCTCTAGGAGTATGCATTGCTACTTCAGGAGGACTTATCAATGTTTATCGAGTCATCGAGCCAACTAAAGCTTGGGCAGACGGGTCGTATCCTTACCCCTCAGAGTTCTGGCAGGCCAACACTTTATTGGCGTATGTTTCATTAGGAATTACTGTCTGCGGCTTCATGTTCTTCTTTTTCTCTAAAGAAAAGGATGAGTTTATTTATCGTGTACGACTTGAATCATTGCAGTTTGCTTCCACAATACAGATAATTCTAACTTTTCTTGCTTGCATTTATTTCTTATTCGCCGAGGGTGTAGCAATCGAAAGCATGATACCTAGTTCAGTAACATTAAGCGCAGGAGGTTTTTGGATATTATATATTTTACGTTACAGCTATATTGTATTTTTCAAAAGTAAATTGAATTCAGAAAAACAATTAAGCAAATAGCGTGAAAAATACCATTCGAGTAGAACGAGCTATTTCGAACATAACACAAGCGCAATTAGGCGAGCAAGTTGGCGTATCCCGCCAAGCTATCAATACTATCGAAAATGGCAAGTACATCCCCTCAACTACCCTAGCCATCAAAATAGCCAAGTTCTTTAATAAAAAAGTTGAAGATATATTCATAATAGAAGTAGGAGACTAAAATGCTATGATACAAACTTCTTCTTAAGACTTGTTTTGACAGTTATAAACACTGAAAAAAATTAATAGAAACTTTGCTAGCTTTCTAAAAACGCTAATTATGAGATTGAGGCACTGCTTTTTATTTTAAAGTGGCTGTATCTTTATTAAAATTAATTGGCAAATATGTTAAGTGAGAGGCTCAGAATTGTTTTACAAATGAAACTGAACACATCTTACACTTTAAATAAAATTGTTTTCTAAAATTTCGTCAGAAATCTAGTTTCTCATTCCCAATGGGGAGCTAGATTTCATCTAATATGTGGTCCTAAGATAAAATAGCCACGCCCCTATTCTCATTGCTGCAAAATGGTTCCTGTCTTGCACGTCTTCCTTGTGACACTGAAAACCGTTTTGCTTAGCCTTACCCGCCTCAAATAGTTGCCGCGCCACGCTGCACTGTTTGCCGGTAGTACAACGGCGCCATACCAGTAATTTGCTTGAAGTATTTATTGAAGCTTGAAAACTGGTTGAATCCACTTTCATAGCACACCTGGGCGATGCTTAACGATCCGCCGTGCAAAAGCTGGCAAGCGTGACGCACCCGCAGCTCCAGCAAAAACCGGGAGTAGGACTTACGGGTATGGGCCTTAAAATAACGGCAAAACGAATGAACGCTTAAGTTGGCCACGGCCGCTATGTCAGTTAGCGGAACAGCTTGCTGAAAATGAGCGAGTGAGTACGCATAAATTCGGTTGATGCGCTCGGTATCGGCTTCGTTACCCGGAGCGGAATGGGGGCTGGAAGCCAGCAATTCCACCTCCTCGGCGGCAACCAGCGTCAGAATTCGGAGCAGCAGCACTAGGCGGGCCACGCCGGTGGCGGTCAACAGCCGCGCCAGGAGACGCCGAACGGCGTCGCGAACCGGACCGTGCAGCCGGATTCCCCGCCGCGCCTGCTCCAGCAGGTAACTCAACGCCCGGCTTTCGGGCAGGTCCAGCAGGGCCGTGCCCCAGAAGTCGGGCAGGAAGTGCACCACCGTGGCTTGGGCCTGCAATCCCGACTGTGACGCAAAATACTCGGCGTCACAGCGCCAGTAGTGCGGCAGGTTGGCCCCTATTAGCAGCACATCACCCGGCGCAAAGCGTTGAATACTGTCACCCACGAATTGCGTGCCGTGGCCCTGCTGAATGTGAACCAGCTCAACTTCGGCATGGTAATGCCAGCGGTTATAGAAGTGCGGCACCACGTCTTGCCGAATACTGAATGAACATTCGGAGGGCAGCGAAATTTTCAGGAGCTGCGGCTTCATACCGTTGGATTGGCTGATTTGCGGGAAAGTAGACCGCTGAACAGCCAAGATAGTGGTAAAAGTGGCCAACAGTCCTTCATTTCCCTTGTAGCCACCGCCGTTATTTTGAACTCTCATCTGTTCCTGGGTTCCAGGGCCAGTTTGATTGCTTGGCTTTTCTCTCTGCTCCGGTTACGGTTCAGGCCATGTCAGGCAGTTCAATGGTTCCTGCTGGTGGCCAGGTTAAATCCAGTGGTTGCTCCACCAGCGCGTTGTTCGCTTCCTCCTTTTCATTCCCCACTCTGGTCCCTGCCATGAGCTCGCCCCCAATGACCGAGATACCGCCCTTACATACCTACCTCCAGATTCATCCAGATGACAATGTGCTGGTCGCGTTGCGGGACCTGCCGGCGGGCACTACGCTGCTGCATCAGGGCCAAGCCATTACGTTACCGAAGCCCGTGCAAGCCAAGCACAAAGTCACGACCGAGGCGCTGGCCATTGGGGAGCCGGTGCGCATGTACGGGGTGCGGGTAGGCAAGGCCACCAAGCCTATTGCCCTGGGCGAAGTCATTACGACCACCAATGTGTTGCACGAGGCAGAAGCCTACGGCTTGCATAGCCGCCAAGCCTGGACTTGGCAGCCGCCGGACGTAAGCGCCTGGCAAACTACCACGTTTCAAGGCTACCCTCGTACGGATGGCAGCGTGGGTACGCGCAACTACTGGCTGGTGGTGCCGCTGGTATTTTGCGAAAACCGCAACATCCGCATGCTGCAGGATGCCTTCGAGCAGGCCCTGGGTTACGGCAAAACGGACCGCTACCGCCAGCAGGTGCAACAATTAGTCGACAGCTACCGCGCCGGCCATCTGGATAAGGTGGACTTAATTGCGGACGCTGAGTTGCCGATCGACCGCTCCCTCTTGTTTCCCAACGTCGATGGCATCAAGTTTCTAACCCACGAGATGGGCTGCGGAGGCACTGCTGCCGACGCGCAGCGGTTGTGTGATCTGCTGGCGGGCTTTATCACCAATGCCAACGTAGGGGGCGTGACAGTGCTGAGTTTAGGCTGCCAGAAATCGCAGTTAAGCATGTTGCAAGCGGCTATTACGGCCCGCTCGCCCACTTTCGACCGACCGGTATTGTACTTCAACCATCAAACTTACGGCACTGAAACCGAGCTGCTGACGGCGGCCATCAAGCAAACTTTTCAGGGGCTGGTGCAGCTTAACCTGCAAACCCGCCAGCCCGTCCCCCTAGCCAAGCTGAACATCGGCTTAAAATGCGGCGGCTCCGACGGTTTTTCGGGAATTTCGGCCAACCCGGCCGTAGGGCACTTGTCGGATGTGCTGGTTACGCTGGGTGGTACTACGCTGCTGGCTGAATTCCCGGAGCTGTGCGGGGTGGAGCAGGAGCTGATCAACCGCTGCACCGAGGAACGGGATGCGCAGCGATTCGTGCAACTACTGGAAAGTTACGCGGCGCAGGCCGCGGCCGTGGGGGCTGGCTTCGACATGAACCCGTCGCCGGGCAACATCAAAGATGGCCTCATTACGGATGCCATCAAGTCGGCAGGAGCCGCCAAAAAGGGTGGCTACGCACCCATAGCCGGAGTGCTCGACTACACCGAAAAAGCGGTGCGCCCCGGCCTGCACCTGCTCTGCACCCCCGGCAACGACGTGCTGGCCACCACGGGGATGGCCGCCTCGGGAGCCACCCTCATTCTTTTTACGACAGGCCTGGGCACGCCCACGGGCAACCCTATCACCCCCACGGTGAAGATTGCAACCAACACGCGCTTGGCTACGCGGATGCCGGACCTTATAGATTTTGATGCCGGCCCCATCGTGGCGGGCGGTGAAACCATTGCCGAAAACGGGGAGCGTCTCTTGCACTGGTTGGTAGGGCTGGCTTCGGGCCGCTACCAAACCAAGGCCGAATTGCTCGGGCAAGATGATTTCATTCCCTGGCAGCGCGACGTCAATCTGTAACCACGCGCTGGCGCGCCGCCAGTGCGGGCACCATATCCGCTCACTCATTCCCACCCATATGTTTTCCTTAGCAACTAAAACGGCCGTTGTCACCGGCGGCGGCAGCGGCATTGGCCGGGCTATTGCGCAAGTATTCGCCCGGCAGGGGGCCGTGGTCCACATCTTAGAGCACGACGAGGCCGCTGGTCAGGCGACAGTGGCCACCATCATCGCGGCCGGGGGCACGGCGCACGTCCACGCCGCCGATGTAAGTGAACGGGCCGAAGTGCTGGCCGCTTTTCAGCACATTGGGCCGTTGGATATATTGGTTAACAATGCCGGCATTGCCCACGTGGGCAACGTAGAAAGCACGGCGGAAGCTGATTTCGAGCGCGTGTACCGGGTGAACGTACGCGGTGTTTACAACTGCCTGTTTGCTGCTATTCCGCTGCTCAAAGCTAAGGGCGGCGGAGCCATTGTGAACATGGCGTCCATCGCGGCCCACGTGGGCATCACCAATCGGTTTGCATACTCCATGAGCAAAGGCGCGGTGCACGCCATGACGCTGTCGGTGGCTCGGGACTATCTGGCCGACGGTATTCGCTGCAACAGCATCTCGCCGGCGCGGGTGCATACCCCGTTCGTCGACGGCTTCCTGGCCCGCGCCTACGCCGGGCAGGAAGAAGAGATGTTCGCGCAGCTGGCCCGTAGCCAACCGATTGGCCGCATGGGTACCCCGGACGAAGTGGCTGCCTTGGCCTTGTACCTCTGCTCGGCGGAGGCCGGCTTCGTGACGGGTTGCGACTACCCCTTGGATGGGGGCTTTATTACCCTGAACAACTAACCCCTCGCTCCTACTCCCCTTCCTATGAAACTCCTCCGCTACGGCCCGCCGGGCCACGAACAGCCCGGCATTTTGCTTGGCACGCAAGCCTATGGTCTTCCCACGTTTGGGCACGACTACGACGAAGCATTTTTTGCCAACGACGGCCTGGCTTGTCTTGCCGATTTCGTGCAAGCCAACGCGAATACCTTGCCTCTGCTGGCCCCGCACGAGCGGCTGGGGCCACCCGTGGCTCGGCCCTCAAAAATCATCTGCATTGGACTCAATTATGCTGATCATGCCCGCGAAACCAACGCTACTCCCCCTACCGAGCCCATTATCTTTCTGAAGTCCACCACCGCGTTGGTTGGCCCGAACGACGCCATTGTTATTCCCCGCAACTCGGTGAAAACCGATTGGGAAGTGGAACTGGCCGTGGTGATTGGCAAAAAGGCCTCGTACGTGACGGAGGCCGAGGCGCCCGCCTACATTGCCGGTTATACCCTGCACAATGACGTGTCGGAGCGCGAATTTCAGCTGGAGCGCGGCGGCACCTGGGACAAGGGCAAGGGCTGCGACACTTTCGCCCCCCTGGGCCCCTGGCTGGTCACGCCCGACGAGCTGGGCGATGTCAACGATCTGCGCTTGTGGCTGAAAGTGAACGGACAGCTTATGCAGGACGGCACCACGGCCAACCTTATTTTCCGGGTTCCTTTTCTGATTTCCTACATCAGCCAGTTCATGACCCTGCTGCCGGGCGACATCATCTCCACAGGCACGCCGGCCGGAGTGGGTTTGGGTTTCAACCCGCCCGTGTACTTGAAGTCCGGGGATGCGGTGGAACTAGGTATTGACGGCTTGGGTAGCGCCCGGCAAGCGGTGCAGGCATACGCGGCAAGCTAGCGCCTGCGTAACGGAACGACTATGGATTTGCAGCTCACCAACCAAGTAATTATCGTCACGGGGGGAGCCCGGGGCATCGGGGCGGGCATCTGCCGGGTGCTAGCCGCCGAGGGGGCCATCCCGGTGATTGTGGGCCGGGATGCCGCTGACAATGCCCGCACCGTGGCTGCCTTGGAAGCGGAAGGATACCAGGCTGGGCAGGTTGTGACCGAGCTATCGGACCCACAAGCTTGCCAGCAAGCAGTACAAACAGTTATCAGCCAGTTTGGGCGCATCGAGGGCCTGGTGAATAATGCCGGCGTAAACGATGGCGTAGGTTTGGAACACGGCGATTACCTACGGTTTATGCACAGCCTGCACCAGAGCATGGTACACTACTACCTGATGGCGCACCACGCCCTACCTGAACTGAAAAAATCGGGTGGTGCCATCGTCAACATCACCTCTAAAACTGCTGAAACCGGCCAGGGCAATACCTCGGCCTACGCCGCCGCCAACGGCGCTCGCAACGCTCTCACCCGCGAATGGGCCGTGGAGCTGCTCAAGTACGGCATTCGGGTGAACGCCGTGGTAGTGGCCGAGTGCTGGACGCCACAATACGAAACCTGGATCGAGACCCTGCCCCACCCCGCGCAAGCGTTGCAAGAGATTATGGCCCGTATCCCGCTCGGTGGCCGGATGACGACCGCCGAGGAAATTGGCAGCACGGTGGCATTCCTGCTGTCGGCGCGCGCCAGCCACACCACCGGCCAATTAGTGCACGTGGACGGCGGCTACGTGCACCTCGACCGAGCGCTAGCAAACGCGAACTAATCCGTGGCTGTGGCACAGGCAGTGCCTTCTTGTACTACCACCAAAACTGGCCAGATACCTGGCTTTCACGCCACTGGTATTTATGTAGGACTGCCTTCCCTTCCTTCTTGATTTCCTCGCTCTACCCTTCTTTATCCCATCCATGACTGCTGCCCGTACCACCACGTTTGCCGTGGGACTTATCACCTGCTTGTTTTTTCTTTGGGGCTTTGCGCTGAACCTGAACCCGATTTTGATTCCGCACCTCAAGAAAGCTTGCCAACTCACGGATGCGCAGTCAGCGCTGATCGATTCAGCTTCTTACCTGGCTTATTTCCTGCTGGCCTTGCCCGCTGGGCAATTTATAAAGCGCTACGGCTACAAGGGTGGCATGCTACTGGGGCTAGGGCTGTTTGCGGGAGGCGCACTGTTGTTTTATCCGGCGGCGGCTATGCGCTCCTACTCCTTTTTTCTGGGCGCGCTGTTTATAATTGCCAGTGGCCTCACGTTTTTGGAAACGGCCGCCAACCCGTACATCATCGGCCTGGGCAACCCTGGTGAGGCCACCCAGCGGTTGAATTTTGCGCAGTCGTTTAACGGCTTAGCGGCTACGCTGGCTCCATTACTAGGTGGCATGTTCATCCTCTCCGGTCGAAGCCTAACGGCCGTGCAGCAAGCGGCTATGGCGCCCGCTACCTTCGCCGCCTACCTCAATCACGAGGCCGCCGCCGTGCAGGGTCCCTATCTGCTCATTGGCGGGGGAGTACTGCTAGTAGCCCTGCTCCTGTGGCGCACCCCGCTGCCCGCTCTCAACGAGGAAGCAACTTCTACCCGCACCAACACCAGACTATGGCAGCACTCAAATTTGGTATTTGGAGTGGTGGCGCAGTTTTTTTACGTGGGAGCGCAAGTGTGCGTAAGCAGTTTCTTTATTCGCTTTGCGGGCAATGTGGCCGGCATGGGCGAAAAACTGGCGGCCCAATATCTGGCCGGGGCACTGTTCGGGTTTATGGCGGGGCGTTTTATTGGCACGGTGCTGATGCGCTACATAGCTCCCCCCAAGTTGCTGGCGCTTTACTGTTCACTCAATGTGGGGCTGCTGCTGCTGGCGGTGTCGCTCCACGGCCCCGGCGCGGTGTATGCACTGATGGCGGTGGAGTTTTTCATGTCCATCATGTTTCCAACCATCTTTTCGCTCAGTATCCGGGGACTGGGCGGCCACACCAAGGATGGGTCGGCCCTGCTCATCATGGCTATTGTAGGCGGGGCGGTGTTGCCGGTGGTGATGGGCCGCGTGTCCGACGCCAGCACCATGCAGATGGCTTACTTGGTGCCAGCAAGCTGCTTCCTGGTGGTGCTAGGCTTTGCACTCCGCAACAACCAGGTTAAAAAACTGGAGCTGGCAACCGCGCACTGATAGGGTTGCCGCGGAAACTTTAGCCGGCGCAGCCGTGCGTAGCCATTGTGTTGGGCTGGTACTGCTACCTCTAATTCCGCCACCACCCAAGCGGGTGTTTGGCTTCAGCGGTACGATACAAATTCCAGTTTCTAGCAGCAGCCCGACCTTTCTGTAGGTCGGGTGCTCACCGCCGCAAGCAAGTGAAGCTACTTTCGGTTAGCGAGGTACTGGCATCCGACCCGCTGCTAGGCGGTTACCGGCTATATGAAGCAGCAAAAAGGCCCCGCTTATGCGGGGCCTTTCACGTAAAGAGGCTGCGCTACGTTGCAGCATCCCGCCTATCTCCTAGACCTGCCAACACCTAGCTTGGGGTAGAAGGTAGCGTAGAGTAAGCCCTGGTTATTGCTTGTTCAAATAGAAATCATCGCCGTACACGGTACCGGTGGCGGGCTTGTAATAATACACCGTAGCCGACGTATTGCTCGCCCCGGTGGTAAAGGTAACCGAAGCCTGCTGGTAGCTGGTGCCGGTGATTTGACTGTCTACCGGCGTTCCACCATATCCTTTTACGCCCAGTATGGCACTTGTGCCAGCGGCCGCTACCTTCCCAAAGCCCCCAAATGTGTACGTCGTGTTAGGAAGCAATCCGGTTACGGTCTGCTCCAGCGTGGTGGTTCCTCCTTGCAGCGCAATGGCTTTAGCCCCGGTTCGGGCATTGGTGGTTACTACCGAAGTTGTTGGTCCAGCCACCCACGGTGCAAGCGTAGCCGACTCCAGACCGGGGTTAACCAGTTCTTCTTGCTTGTATACTCGTACCCAGTCCACCTGCATGTTGAACGGCAGGTCGGCATTAGTAATCGGACCAGGCCACCCGGCTCCGCCAGCCTGGTTCAGGATTAGGTAGAAGGGCTTGTCGAACGGCCACTGCGCGGAGGTGGCCCCAGCGGCTTTGGAGTAAGTATACGTGAGAACATTGTTCACGTAAAACTCAATAGCCGAAGGGGTCCAGACCATGCCATACAGGTTATAGTCGGTGGAATTATACGCGGTGGCACGAGATGCCGTGCTCCCTCCCCCGGGGCCGGTTACGGCGCCATTATGAATGGTGTTATAAATAACGTTTTCGTAGTTGACGTGCTCCATAATGTCAATCTCCCCGCTGTTGGGCCAGCCGCCATACGAAGACGTTTCCGGCATCATCCAGATGGCTGGCCAGGACCCCTGCCCTTTCTTGAACTTGGCCCGGACTTCCACTTTTCCGTACCGCAAATTGAATTTGGTAGCCGTTTGCACGCCGCCAGAATGGTACGGCACATTGTCGCCGCTGATAACGGCATTGTCCATTTTCAGCACCAGGTTAGCGCCATCCTGGGAAACGTAGTTAGGGGAAGAGGTAAGGTATTTGTTCCAGGCCGAGGTTTGCCGGGGGCAATACACCCATTTGCTGGCGTCAAAACCGCCAGTAGAATTGAATTCGTCGGCAAACACCAGTCGCCAGGCACCTGTAACGGCATCAGCAGTGGTAGCAGTGGTTGGTGGCGTTGGCTGATCATTGATCGATGGTTCCATCTCTGGTTTCGAACAAGCGAACAGCAAAGACGAACAGGCAATCATTAAATTTCTTTTACTCATGATAGTGGGGTTTGGGAGTGGATATTTGATTGAAAGGCACTAGTACTTGTCTTAAGTGAACTTTTGGGACGACCCCGCCCGCCGATCGGAAATCGATTGCACAGACAGGGAGTCGACCGCCCTAATCCAGCGTGTATATGCGTTCTACCAGCTGCCATTTTTCCGCCGCCGTGCTCTCGGTTGCAGAAACTTGGAATTGCGAGACGTAGGCTTCCCATTCCGCTTGGTAGGGCATGGTTGCCAGGGTTGCCATTGCCTGATCATGATTGAAATCCACTACGGTATCCATGATCATGAAAAGTTGACGGCCCGTCAGGTAGATTTCCATCTTTAACACCCCCACTTCGCGCAACCCTTGGTTGATAACCGGCCACACAACATCGGGTGCGTGGGCTTGCTTGTACTGCTCGATCAGCACTGCATCATCTTGTAGGGTCAGCGTCTTGCAATACCTTTTGAATTGCGGTGGGTAACTAGCCTCAGGGTATTCCATACTGGTAGAAGGGGATAAGTGGAAGTAATGAAACCGGCTTGTTAGTCGTCATTTGTTTCCGCAACGAGCGGCTTAAAGCGCCGCTCGTTTTCACCAAGGAGAGGCCTCAAAACACAACCATTGGAACTCATCACCATGTGGCCCATACCGTTAGGAAGCGTCTAGGCCCATGCGTTCAGGGAGGCAGGTAACAGCGGAGGCGCAGGCGTCACCCCCGCTGCCTTGGCTACTACAGCCTCACGTCGTCTATTATTGGCTTATCGATGGTTTTTAAGCTTTTCTGGGGAGCATCGTTCAGTTGTTCCAGTATCACCACTTCGTTCTGGCCCTGGCGCAGCCAGCTGCCGGGCAGGTACAGCGTTTGCTGCGGCCCGATGCGCCAGAAGCGGCCGAGGCTCTGGCCGTTCACGAACACGAGGCCCTTGCCCCAGCCCCGCATATCCAGAAATACGTCGCCGGGCTTCTCCACCTTAAAGGTGCCGCTGTAGAGCGTCGGCTGGCCCGCGGGGCTTTTGCCGGCTCGGTAAGCGCTTAGGTTCGGTACTTGCTCGAAAGGCATGCGGTACATTTCCCAATTGCCCGTAACGGGGGCGTCGTTGAGCAGCACGGGCTCAATGATGCCTTTGGTGTTCTGCACGATTAGCGCGCCGTAGTTGATGCGGCCCATGTTTTCTACTAGCAGCTCCAGCGTGGCTCCTGCCGGTACGTCCACGGCTAGCGTGTAGGTGTTTTTCTGGCGGCTTAGCTCGCCCACGCGCCGTCCGTTCACATACACGGTGGCAAAGTCGCGCAGGCCCTTCACCTGTAGGTTGCCCTTGGCTGCCTGCCTGAACTTGCGGCTATACAGCACGTAGCCGTGGCCCTGGCCCAGCGCCTCAAACGTAAGCGGCGTGTCGTTGCGCACCGGCTTCACGTCGCGCTTCAGGTCAAACAGGCTGACGGCTTTGCTGATGGCAATGGGGGGTAGTGACAGCACGGGCAACGGAGCGGGCACGGCCGGCACCGGGTACTTTACGTGCTTGAGCATCAGCTCCCGCAGGGCCTTGTACTTGGGGGTAGCCCACCCGGCCTCGCTGATGGGGGCGTCGTAGTCGTAGCTGGTGATATCGGGCTGGATGTCGTGGTTTTTGTCGTAGTTGGCCCCCGCCGTGAAACCGAAGTTGGTGCCGCCGTGCACCATGTAGAAGTTGAAGTTCACCCCGTTTTGCAGGTAGGTTGCCACTTGCTTTACCACCTTCTCCGTGGTGACGCGGACGAATGGCTCACCCCAGTGGTCAAGCCAGCCAGGGTAGTATTCGGCCACCATGTAGGGGCCTTTGTTGTCGTGGAATTGGTTTACCGACTGACGCAGGCGCGCGACATCGTCTTCGCCGTTGGCCGTGGGCAACGCCCCCGGCGTGCTACCGCCATTGAACAGATTAGAGGCATCCGACGTGAAGAATGGCCCCTCGAAGCCCACGTCTGCCAGTTGCTTCCGGATGGCCGCATTGTACTGCTGGTGTTCGGCCAGCGGAATATCAGGCCGCTGCAACACGTACGAGCCGAATTCATTCTCCACCTGGGTGAGGATAATGGGGCCGCCCTGGCGTACCTGGAGGCTACGCACCTGTTCCGCCAGTTTGCCCAGATATACCCGGCAGGAATCCAGGAACGGCTTGTTGTTCGCCCGGATTACCAAGTCTTTGTTTTGCTGCAACCACCACGGATAGCCGCCAAACTCCCACTCGGCGCAGGTGTAGGGGCCGGGCCGCAATATCACGAACATGCCCTCCTGCTGCGCCGTGCGCACGAACTCGGCCAGGTTGCGGTTGCCGGTGCTGAAGTCCCACACGCCCGGCGATGGGTGGTGGTAGTTCCAGAACACGTAGGTAGCGACGGTGTTGAGGCCCATGGCCTTCATCATCTGCAAGCGGTGGCGCCAGTACGGGCGCGGCACCCGGGCGTAGTGCATCTCACCCGAATATATCGGCGTGGGCTGCCCGTCATACTTGAACTGCCCGTCCTGGATTTCGAAAGTGTGTTTCTGCTGTGCTGGTGCCGAAAGGCCGGCCGCTAGTAGTGCCCCTAGCAGGCACCAGGTGCGCGTTAATTTCAACATGCGGAAGGGTACGTCGTGAACAAAAAATTTTGAAGAAATGGCTAGCCCCACCACTGATAGCAGGGCTAGGCGAGGCCCCTATTGGCCCATCGGTTGCAGCTCGGGGCTGTTGGTGTAGAAGGATTTCTGGCTGACCACGTAGCCGTTGGGGCGGACCACCGTAACGATGCCGACCCCGTTGAACTCGTCGTCAATCTCGAACTCCACTTTCTGGCCCGGCTTGATGTCCGGCAGCGCGTAGGCTTTGCTGGCCTGCCAGTTGTCGGTTTTGCTGGAGAGGTACACTTTGTAGCCCTTCGCGGTGTGCTGGGGTAGGCCCACGCTGCCGAAGATGAGCAGGCTGGCCTTGCCTTTTTTTCCTTGCTGGCGCAGCTGCTGCACTTCCAGCGGCGACGACATCTCGCGCAGCACTTTCATGGAAGGTTTGGGCTTGCCGTACATATCGTAGATGCCGTGCACGCGGCGGCGGTACTTGTTTTGCTCGCTGGTGCCGGGGTAGTGGGTGCGGTAGTCGGTCAGGTCGAAGTAAATGGCGCCCTCTATGTAAGGCTTGCTCTCGTAGATGGCCATGTGGTACACCAGGTCCTCGATGCGCCGCTCGTCGCCGCCCCGGAAGTTGGGTTCCACTAGGCCGAACTCCGAGATAAAGAGCGGCTTGGAGGGGTAGGAAAGGTGCACGCTGTCGAGGTAGCTGTGGATTTGGCCCACTGGTAGCGCCCACCAGCTCCCGCCGTACTCGTTCATCATCAAGTAGTCGCCGAGGCTGCCGGCGTCGGGCGTGAAGTTGGGGCGGTTGTAGAAGCCCTGCGTGAGGGTGTTGCTCACGTAGGCCACGTGGCGCGAGGGGTCCAGCGCGTGCGCCCGGGCCACCAGGTCCGTAATCATCTGCTTCATGTCGGCGCTACGGCCGCGCAGCTCGTTGCCCGTGCCCCACGCGAAAATGCTGGGGTAGTTGTACATGTTGCGCACGATGGTTTGCAATTGCTGCATGGCAATGGTGCGGATGGTGTCGTTGGCGGGCGTTTCGGGGCCCCAGAGCGGTACTTCCTGCTGCACCAGAATTCCGTTCCGGTCGCAGAATTCGTAGAATACATCCGACTGCTGGAAGTGCTGCCGGGTGAAAATGGCGTTTACTTCCTTCATCAGGCGGCCCTGGCGCTTGATTTCCGCCACTGGTTCGGCAAAGCCGTAGTCGGGGTTGGAGCCGGCCGTCCATTCCACGCCCATCAGCTTCACCCGCTCGCCGTTCAGGTAGGTTTTACCGTCCTCGAACTTCACTTCCCGGAAGCCGGTGTTGGCACTGATGCGGTCCACGGCTTTCCGGCCGCTGAGTACTGCCACCTCGATGTGGTAAAGGTTCGGGAAGTCAAAATGCCAGGGGTTTATCTTGGGCAGGGAGTAGAAAAGCACTGCCTCGCCGTTTTTCCAGGTGGCTTTGCCGGTCTTCTTTAGCACCACTTTTTTGGAAGGCTGATTTTCCTCGGTGATGGTCACGGCAAAGGTCAGGTTGCGGGCCGCGGCTTCGTCTAGGCCTAGGCGCAGCTGCAGGGTGCCGGCGTTGGTGCGCACGTCTAGCTTGGGCTCGGCGTGCAGGTAGCGCACGGCCGGCTTGCCCGACACGATAAGGGCCACGGGCCGGATAATGCCTCCGTCGTTGGGCCAGTCGAAAGAGTTACCGAACGGCACCTTGTTGCGGCCGTAATCATTGTTGACGGCTACGGTGAGCATGTTTTTCTGCCCGGTTTTCAGTTTGCCGGTCAAATCGATGTAGAACTTATCGAACCCGTCGCCGATGTTCTCGCCTACCTTCTCGCCGTTCAGGTAGATGTAGGCGGTGTGGTTTACGGCCCCAAACTCCAGCACCACGCTCTGGCTTTTCCAAGCGGCGGGGGCATCAATCGTTTTCTGGTACCAGCCCCAACCATAGTGGCGCTGGTTGTCCTGCTCCACGCTCCAGGTGTGGGGCACCTGCACAACGCGGGCTTGGGGCAGCGGCTGCTTTTGCCACTGGCTTGAAATTCCCTCGGCCTTTTTGTCCACGGCGAACTGCCAGTCACGGTTGAGCGCTATGGTATCGCGCTGCGCAAAAACCGGGACGGCGCGCAGGACGATGAACAGAAGAAGGACAAGGATTTTGCGAAGTCGCATGAAAGGAGAAAGCAAGTGGAAGGATTATGTGGGATGGTTTTTAGGCCTTGTCCGCGGCCCAGATACCCCCGAGCCGCAGACATCGGCAGACAACCATTTTTTCTGCCGGGCCAATCAGCAGGGGCCGCTACCCGGCCGGTTGTTTGTAGAGGCCTAGCTCCGAGAGCGTGGGGTTGAGCCGCGAGGAGAGGATGCGCAGCCGCACTTTATCGGTGGTTACCGGCGCAAAGCGCAGCAGCCGCTTGTAGCCCACGGTGGTGCCTTCGGTCACAAGCTGCCACTGCCCGTCCTGCCAGGCTTCCAAGGCAAACTTTTCGATGCGCTGGCCCACGGCAATGTTCTCCTGCAGCATCAGCACGTCAAAGGTTCGGCTTTGCGGCAAGGCTAGTTCCACCACGGCCGTGCTGTCGAACCCGCCGGTGGTCCAGTAGGTGTCGTAGCGGCTGTCGAGCAGGGCCTTGCTATTCCGGCTGCCCGGGGCCTGCACGCGGGCCCCGGCAGCCAGATTTTGCGTGAAGGTGTCGTCGCGCAGCTCTTTCCAGTCTTGCAGAACTTTCACGTCGCTTTCGTGGACAAGCCCGCGCGTATCGGGGGGCAGGTTGAGCAGCAGCACGCTGTTGCGCCCCACCGAGCTGTAATAGATGTCCAGTAGCTTTTCCGGCGTCTTCACCTTGTCGTTTTCAGCGGGGTGATGGAACCAGCCGGGCCGGATGGACACGTCGGTTTCGGCGGGGTACCACGCCAAGCCTTTGGCCTTTTTCAACTGCTCGCGGCCGCCCACGATGGCGGCACGCATATCACCTTGCGGCTTGATGGTCATGGCCTGCTGCGACCCCGCCGATATGGTGGCCTGGTCGAGGTTGTTGGCGGGCACCACGCTCCATTCGGTTTCGCGGCCGTAGCCGGTTTCCGTGCCCACCCAGCGCACGTCGGGGCCCATCACGGCAATGGTGGCCTGGGGCTGCAACTTGCGGATGTGCGCGTACCAGCGCTCGAAGTCGTACTCCTGCTTCTTGCCGTTCGGCCCCTCGCCGTTGGCCCCGTCAAACCATACTTCGTCCACCTGGCCGTAGTTGGAAAGCAGCTCGGTCAGTTGGTTGATAAAGAAGTCGTTGTAGGCCGCGGTGCCGTATAGCGGCGAGTTCATATCCCAGGGCGATAGGTACACCCCGAACCCGATTCCCTCGGCGCGACAGGCGTCCACCACTTCTTTCACCACGTCTCCTTGGCCTTCTTTCCAGGGGCTAGCCTTCACGGAGTGCTCGGTGTATTTGCTAGGCCACAAGCAGAAGCCGTCGTGGTGCTTGGCCGTGAGAATCACCTGCTTGATACCCGCTGCCTTGGCGGTGCGCACCCACTGGCGGGCGTCGAGTTGGGTGGGGTTGAACAGCTGGGGGCTTTCCTGGCCGGTGCCCCACTCTTTGTTGGTGAAGGTGTTGACGCCGAAGTGAAAAAAAGCCGTCAGCTCGAGTTGTTGCCAGCGCAGCTGCCGGGGGGTAGGTACCACGTGAGCGGCCTGCGTGACGATGGCGGACTCGGTGCTCTGGGCTGGAATGGCGGCGTAGCTAACGCTTTTGCCCACTTGGCGCGGCGCGCAGGCAGTGGCCGCCAGCAGAAGCCCGGCGATGCCAGCAGTGGCCGAGGAGCGAGTCAGGGATACGTTCATAAGGGTTACGGATGGTGGAAGAAGCGTGGCCCCTCGCCTTTTCCTCTGCAGGAGTAGGCACTGGCGAGTTGAAGCTTTGTTGGGGAGTAGGGAAATGGTGGTGTGTGCTGTGCGTAAGGCCCGGAAGGCAGCCTAGGTAGTTTTTAACTAGGTGGTTGCTGCCGGATTAGCTCGTAGATGCGCGCCGCCTGGCTGCCGCGCACCGAAAACGTTAGCGCCGACACGTTTTTCAACCGTTTGGCCGACAACTGGATGTAGTCGCCGGTGCCGCGGTAGAGCATCTGCGGCCGGCCCTTCCGGGTGCCGCTGATGGTCAGGGTGGCGCCGTTGGTTTTGGCTAGCACGGCCAGGGCCGCGCCCTGCAACGCCTGGGGTAGCGCCACGGCGGTTGGTTGCTGCTCGGTCAGGGCTTGGTAGGTGCTCACGCTGCCGTCGCAGGCAAAAACGGCTTCTCCTGCTCCCTTGGCGGGCTGTACTTGCAGCCGCAGCTCTTTCAGCTGGAAGTTTTGCCGTTTGCCGGAGGCGTTGCGCAAGCGCACGTAGCGCAGGGCCGGGTCGGTAACGGGTACGCTGCCTTTGCCGCGCGGCTGCGGGGGCGTCAGCGGCTCCCAGGTGTTGCCGTCCCGCGAGGCTTCCAAAGCCGCCCAGGCCGGCAGTTTGTCGCCGCCCAAATTGTAGTGCAGGGCCGTGACTTGCAGCGCCGCGGCGGGTTTGAAGCCTAGATACTCGCTGCTATCGAGGTACGCCACTTCCAGCATGGGCGCGTACGCCAGCGCTTGGTTGGTGTGCAGCAGCGGCTGGTTGCCCAGCTTCTGGCTTTGGCGGTACGGCGTGCTGGTTTCCGGGCTGGGGCCACCGGCCAGGGCCGGGTTGTACCCGAGCAGGTACGCGCCCGACTGCGCCAGAATTTCCTCCACGAAGGGCATCAGCACCAACGAGCCGGTCTTGACACCGGGCTGGTGCGGGTTCTGGTTGAGCGTGGCATTTACGGTAGCCATGCTGTCGAGGGCAGCCGCCAGGGGCAAGTAGGCGGCCCAGGTAGTGGTGGGGTTGCCCGCGGCCCGCGCTTCGGCCACGGCCAGGGCGTGCTGGCCCGCCCGGCCTAGCAGCTCAAACTGCCGCAACCAGGGCGCCAATTGTTCTAGCAGCCGCGCGTTGCCGCCGTGCTGCCTGATTGCGGCAGGGGCCTGGGCTATGCGTTGAAATTCCTGCTGGAGACGCTGGCCCGCCTCGGGGGCGTATTGTCCCTTGCCGTAGGCTTCCTGAAAGGTGCGCAGGTAGGACTGCAACTCCGCCGACTCGTCGCGGCGGTAGCGGTGGCCGTTGGGGCCGGGGTCGCTGTTGTGAGCACTGAAAAGCTGAAAGGCTTCCGCCGCGCCGGGCATTATGTAGCGGCTGGCGGCTTCCCAGGCCTGCTCGGGCTTATATGCCTGCATGTTCCAGCTGTAGAGCGCCACGCTGAAAATAGCGGGTTTCGAAGCCTCGGCCTTGTCCATGGGATTAGACACAAAGCCCGACATGTGGGGCGCCGCCTGCGGGTCGAGGCCGTAGGCCGGGCCCATGAGCAGGTGGTCGCGCACGTAGTCGCTCACCGGGAAGTTCCACCACACGAAAGCCGGGCGCCGGATTCGGCGGTTCACCCACTCCAGCCCCTCCGTGGTGATGTCGTCGACCACCTTGTTGCCGGTCCACATCACCCGGATGGCTGGGTCCAGCTGCTGGCCCAGAATGTCGAGGTAGGTACCTGGTGTTTTGTTGGCCCAGCTCTTGTTGTACTCGGTGGGGCACATGATGAGCGGGGCCACATCTTTCTTGGCCCGGACAAACCGCTGCTGCACGAAGTTGAGCAGCTTGGCTTGCATGCGGGCATCGGTGCCGGCGCCGGAAATATCATCGAAGAACACGGCAAACGAGCGGACGCCCAAGTCGTACATCATCCCAAACTTGGCCAGGATGGCGCTGCTATCGGCCTGGTTCCAGCGAATGTCCTGCCCCGGATGAATTGCCCACACAAAGTCCACCTTGTTGCGCCGGGCCTCCTGGACCAGCTCGGCCAGTTGACGGGCTTCCGCCTCGGGGTAAGGCTTGCGCCAGTTCGGCGACGTGTGGTAGGGGTCGTCCTTGGGGCCGTAGATGTAGGTATTCAGCTTCAGCTTGCCGTAGAAGCGGAGCTGCTCGAGACGGTCTTGGTGGCTCCAGGGCTCCCCATAGAAGCCTTCCACCGTGCCGCGGGCCGCCACGTCCGGGAAGTCGCTAATGGTGCCCGTGGGCAGCGTAACGCGCCCGCTAGCATCTTGCTGGGCAAGCTGCCGCAGGGTTTGCACGGCATAGAATACCGAGCGGTCATCGTAGGCCTCAATCGTTATCTGAGTTGGCGTGAGGCGCAGCTTGTAGGCTTCTGAACGTTGCAGGCGCGCGTCCGCTTTGGCGGGTCGCGTTACCTGTAGGCGCGGCCCTAGACCACTGCCCCGCGGCGCCACCTCCTGCAGTACTTGCTGGGTGAAAGCTTCGCTGGCGGGCAACCCCTTCAACTGGAAAGGACCTGCCACGGCAAAACGCTCCCCTCCTATCTCGCTCTGGTGCGGCAGCGGGTACACGGTCTGGGCGACTGCGCTCTGACAGAGTGAGAAGAAAAGCCCAGCAAGAAGGTTCCGACTATGTTTTATATCCATGTCTCTACTTGTAAAGCAGCACTTTGTGGGCGCTTCTCTGGGTTTCGAAAGCCGTGAGCACTTCCTGCGAGGAACGCGTTGGCGCTACCCTAGACAGGGGGGGTAGCACCTCGGCGGACTTATATACCGGCGGTTTTCTCGGCCATTAGCTGCCGGGCATCGTCGTCTTCGTACTTGTCTATCAGCCCCCGAAGCTGCTTTTTCAGGTCGGCCGTTATCTTCTCGTAGCCTTTCTGGCCGTAGAGGTTGCGCATCTCCCGGGGGTCCTTTTGCAGGTCGTAGAGCTCCCAATCGTTCGCCCGCTTATAGAAGCGAATGAGCTTGTAGCGCTGGGTTCTGACGCCAAACTGCGGCGATACGGCGTGCTCGCCGTTTTCGTAGTAGTGGTAGTACAGCGCGTCGCGGCCCTTGGCCTTGGTGCCCGTCAGCAGCGGCAGCATCGACTCGCCCTGCATGTCCGGGGGGACGGGCAGGCCGGCCGCCTGGAGCACGGTGGGGGCAATGTCGAGGTTCAGCACAAAATTGTTGGACACGGTGCCGGGCTTCACCACGCCGGGGTAGCGCATCACCATCGGCGTGCGGAACGATTCCTCGTACATCCAGCGCTTATCGAACCAGCCGTGCTCGCCCAGGTAAAAGCCCTGGTCGGAGAGGTAAATGACGATGGTATTGTCCTGGAGCTGGTTTTTATCGAGGTAAGTAAGTGTGCGCCCGATGTTGCGGTCCAGCGAGGCGGCCGTGCTCAGGTAGTCGCGCATGTAGCGCTGAAACTTCCACTCGGCCAGTGCTTTGCCCGTAAGCTGGCGCTTATCTAAGTCTTTCTTGATGGGCTCGTAGTAGGCCCGGAACTTCGCTTTCTGCGCGTCATTCATGCGGGCTACGGCTCCTTCGCGCACGCTGTCGTAGTTGGCGAACATCTTCAGGTCGTAGCCCATCTTCATGTCCTTGTCGATGGACATTTCCTGCAGTTGGGCGGCCTTGCGCCCGGCGTAGGTGTCGTAGAAGCTAGCGGGTATCGGGAAGGTTTGGTTGTCGAACCGGCCGAAGTCCTGGGTGTCGGGCAGCCACACGCGGTGGGTGGCTTTGTGGCCGATCACCAGGCAAAAAGGCTTGGTCTTGTCGCGCTGGTCGAGCCAGCTTTCCGCCAGGTCCTCGGTGATGGTGCTCACGTAGCCTTCCATGCGCTTGCGGCTACCGTCCATCATCAAGAAGTCCGGGTTGTAGTAGTCGCCTTGTTCCGGCAGCACCTGCCAGTGGTCGAAGCCTTGCAGCTCGTGGCCCAAGTGGTATTTACCGATCCAGGCGGTCTGGTAGCCGCCTTTACGCAGCTCCTTGGCAAAGGAATTCTGGCGGGCATCGAAACTAGAGGTTTCGTTGTCTTTGTAGCCGTTTTTGTTGCTGTACTTACCGGTTAGAAGCACGGCCCGGCTTGGCCCGCAAATCGAGTTAGTGACGTAGCCTTTGTTGAAGCGGACACCCTCTTTGGCAATGCGGTCAATGGCGGGCGTTTGCATGAGGCCCTGCCCGTAGGCACTGATGGCCTGGTAGGCGTGATCGTCGGAGACGATAATGATGATGTTGGGCTTTTTTTGCACCGACTGCTGCGCCCCGCTGAGGTGGCAGCTGCAGAAGTAAAAGATAGCAAGTAAGAGTAGGTGTTTCATTGGCAAGGTTGTGTTAAGCCCTGAGCTGTCCTAAAACAGCTCTGAACCACGAGCTTTCGCTCAAGCGAATAGTAGGTAGTACGCTGGGGTAGCTGCGGCTTGCCTGCCGGTAGTTACCCCAGCGCCCTACTTACCGGGAGGCACTTAATTGGTCTTTTTGCTGATAAACCCGCACCCAGTCTACCGCCATTTGCACCGGCACATCCTGGTCGTGAATCTCACCCACCCACTTCCCTCCCAGGGCTTGGTTCAGAATGATGTAGAAATCTTGGTCGTAGGGCCACTGGGTGGGGTCTGTGCCCACCACTTTGGGGTAGGTAAAAGTTTTGCGCCCGTTCACGAAGAAGTCCAGACGGTCGGGATACCATTCTAGGCCGTAGACGTTGTACTCACCCACCTGGTAAGGGCTGGTATTGAAATACACCGGATTGGTCTTCTGTTTCAGTTGGTCGATGTAGTTGCTGTGCAGCGTCTGGTAGAAGATGGAGTCGCTGTTGAGCTGCTCCATAATGTCGATTTCGCCGCTGTGGGGCCAGAAGCCGTACTTGTTTTGTTGCGGCATCAGCCAGATGGCCGGCCACGAGCCCTTGCCTTTTCCTAGCTTGGCCCGCACTTCCACCTTGCCGTACTTGAAAGCAAACTTGCCTTTGGTTTGAATGCAGCCCGTCTTGTACTTAACTGAATCGGTCGCGTCGCGGTTGATGATGCCCCGCAGGTACAGCTCCCCGTTTTGCACGAACGTGGTGGCCAGTGTGTCCGTGCAGTAGCAGGCCCAATCGGGCGAGCTGCGCGACGCAAACCCCCACTTTTCGGGGTCGGGCTTGCCGTTTTTATTGAACTCATCGGCCCATACCAGCTTCCAGTTAACGGAACTCGTTTGCGCTAATTCCTGGCGGGCGCAGTTGCCCAGCAGAAGAGTGGCAACCAGCAGCGGCAGCAGGTTGAGTTTGCTCCGCTGCTTTCGGATGAAATATAGCAGCGGCATGCTTCCGGTTCGTGGCATATGTAGGCCTTAGAGGATGAAACCACTTTTTGTTTATTTCCCTAATACTGAGTCTTGGATTGGTACCAGGCGCAAAGTCTATCGCCGCTCGTTCACCGCATACAGAGGTAAAAGAGCGGCGATAGATAAGAGTAGCAGACGGCGCAGGTTACTCCCGGGCGCCGACGTTAGCCTCCGTTGGCCAGCCTGGGTTCTGGTATATCGTGGAGGCATTCAAATCACCGTTGGAGGAGGTAATCAGAAAGTGCTGCGTCGCAATTGGGTCGAGGTAGTGCGCGAAAGCCCAGCGGTAGCCCTCCCGCACCAGATTGTTATTTGCCAGGTTGATGCGATAAGGACGCAGGTATAGGCTCTCTGATTTTTTCGACACATTGGCCGTTTTACCGGGCGTACCTGCCTCAATCAATACTGAAGTGCCGTTTGGAGCATACTGAGCCTGTAATGGTCCCCAAATCTTGAAGCCCTCGATGATATAGGGAGTAGCCTTCAATTGGTCCATTGCCCGCCAACGCTTCAGGTCGTAGTAGCGCATGCCCTCGGCAATCAGCTCATTGCGACGTTCGCGACGAATGTTATACAAGATGGGGTCGGTTAGCAAACGACCAGCTGAGTAGGCCGCGAAGTCGTTTTTAGCTTCCTGCTCTATCACAGTAGCTGCTACCGTAACAGTATAATCAGGGTTCACGCCCGCTCGCTCCCGGATGGCCCGCCAGTATCTGTCTGCCGTCGCGTTAATGGTCTTCTCTTTTAGATAAGAAGCTTCGATGTAGTTCAGGTAGGCCTCTGTGCCCCGGAATACGATGCTGCCCGTGGTGCCCACGTTGCCTACCGTCTGAGCGAATTGGTACGAAAGTCCTTTTTTCACACTGTAGCCCGTCACGTCACGCGTTTCCTGCAAGCCAACGATGTCGGGGTTACCACTCAGAAGGGGCGAACCATCGCCATTGGTGCGGTCGGTCAGGCGAAGCTCCCCCGGTGCCTTCATGAATAGTTGCAGGCGATTATCACGCTCTTGCTTCACTGCCCTGAGGTCGTCGTCACCTTTGTAGCCAGAACCGGTAGCGTAAATCGGCAGACCGTTCTTCATCAGAAAGTTATCCACTAGCCCCCGGGTGTAGCCGGTGTTGCCGCCGTTCTGGTTGAGGTAGTGGTTTACGTTGTTGTTGATGCCCACAAAAGTCGGGTCGTACTGGCGCCACATCAACACCTCCGAGTACTTCTCCATGTTCTGGTCGGAGAACATCGCGAAGTAGGGGTTGGCGGAAGAATTATAGCCGTCCTCCCGCAGGTTGCTGACCAATGGCACCGCATCGGCCGCCAGCTTCGCCGCCTCCATTGCCTGGGTCAGGAAGTAGTCAACTTCCGCGTCTAGGTTAATGGTAAAGCCGTCAATCTTGCCGGCACCCGGCCAGCCGGGCCCGCCGGGTACGTGGGCGGTGTTGCGGTGGTACGTAAGCCAAGTCGCCTCATGCAACGCAACCCGCGATTTGAACAGCAGGGCCGCATTTTTGGAGATGCGGTTTTTACCGCTGGGAGGGGCTGTTTGCAGCAGCGAAATGGCAGAGTCGAGGTCGGCAATAATGAAGCGGGCAACCTCGTTGCGCGGCCGGCGCTTGGAGGCTTCGATCAGATTCTCCCGCTCATCGGCCAGGGCAGTACGAAGAATCGGAAAATCGCCGAGCGCCTGCACCCGGTTGAAATACTCGTAGGCGCGCAGAAAATAGCCCTCGCCCACGTAGTGCCCAACGTTAGGGGCGGAACCAGTTATTCTTCCCTCTTTCCAGCGCGGTACCACCGTCTGGAGGTAGTAGTTCATCTCCCGGATACGGCTGAAATCCCAGCTGCCGCCCGACTGTGGTACCCGCAACTCACCCGGCACCCAGCGGTTGTTGAAGCCACTGGTGGCCTGGTTGTCGGTATGGTTGTCGATGCCGAAGGTTCCCACATCAAAATTGTTGCTGTGAGTAGGAAACATGCTATATCGAGCCACCGTGTAGGTAGCCAGATCAGTTTCGTTGGTGAAGTACTTGTCAGGTGTAATATCTGAAAGCGGCTCCCGATCCAAGAAATCGTTGCAGCCAGCTAATCCCCACGTAGCCAGCAACACAACGGCTCCGGCCAGTTTCGTATGAATATTCTTTTTCATTCCTGTAATCAATTAGAAGGTTACGCTCAATCCGCCGGAGTAGACCTGGGAGAAGGGGTAAGTTTTGCCGTCGTTGCTGTTGAAGCTATCTGTTAACCCCACGCTTTCCGGGTCGAAGATTTTGGTCATCTTGGTGAAAGTGAGCAGGTTTTCGCCCGACACGAAGAAGCGGATGCGCGAAATGCCAGCCTTTGCCACGAATGGGTTAGCCAAGGTGTAGCCAATCTGCAGGTTTTTCAGACGCATATAGGCCGCACTCTGAACGTAGCGGGTCTGGGCCTGTTGGTTCTTGTTGGTATTGAAGTAGGGCTTGGGGAAGTAGCTGTCCAGGTTTACTCCGGCTACTCCCGCTTGCACCATGGAGGAAGTTTCGTCGCGGAAAAAGTCTAGGTGCTCCTTAAAACCGGCCGACTGGTACAGGCCCCCGCTGGCGCCCCAGAAGTAAGGACCGTTGGGCATATAGTCGCGCTTACCTACGCCTTGCAAGAACAGACGTGCATCGAACCCTTTCCAGCTGGCAGTCAGGTCCAGGCTGTAGCGGTAGCGCGGGTTAGTGTTGCCGATAACCTTCCGGTCGCCGGTATTGCCCAGCACGCCGGTACCAGCATCAATCTTGCCGTCGCCGTTCAGATCAGCATACATAATGTCCCCGGCTACCCACCGGTTGCCCACCACATTCTGGTTGACCTGCTCTAGATGCGCGTCCATTTCTTCCTGCGTTTTGGCGATACCGACTGTCGTGTAACCCCAGATATCGCCGATTATTTGGCCCTCGAAGAAGGTGTTGATGTTGCCAGTTGGGTTCGCGTATTTGGTGACCTGCTGCTGAACATCAGACAGAACAGCGCGCACACCGTACTGGAACCCTTTGATTTGGTCCCGCCAGCCGGCCTCCAGGTCGAAGCCATACGACTCCAGGTCGGCGTTGTTGATTCGTGGTACTGAGGTACCCAGGGTGGCCGGAAGCTCTGGCGCCGGGCCTACCATGTCGTACGTCTTGCGCTTGAAGTAATCGAAATTCAGCGTGAAGCGGTTTTTCAGCATGGCCAAATCCAGGCCGACGTTCATGTCCGTTACTCGCTCCCAGGTCAGCAAAGAGCTTACTAGGCCAGGTGCAGAAGCTGAGTTAGGCTGCTGTCCGTTGAGTAGCCATGAGCCGTTGTTCACGCCAACGGGTATTCTGGGGTAGAAAGGATAAAAGTCGGTTGTGTTCTGGTTGCCCAACTCGCCATAGGAGCCTCTGAATTTTAGCGTCTGCACGGCATCGCCCCATTTCCAGAAATTTTCCTGCGCCACGTTCCAGCCCACTGATACCGCCGGGAACACGTTCCAGCGCTCGTTGCGCACAAAGCGGGAGCTGCCGTCGTAACGGGCATTCAACTCCAGCAGGTAGCGCTCTTTGAAGTTGTAGTTTACTCGCGTAAAGAAGCCCGCGACGGACCAGTGCTGGTACTGCCCTTCTTCGGCGCGGCTGTTGCTGGTGGCCGTGTTGAGAGTAGGCAGTGAGGGGCTAATCAGGCCGCTACGGGAGGCACCTAGCGTGCGGTATTTGGTTAGCTCCGAGTTAAAGCCCCCTAGCACCTTGAGCTGGTGGTTCTCGTTTAGGTTGAAGGTATAATCAGAATAGATGTTCGTGGAGAAGTAGTTCTCCTTGCGGTTGAACTCGTACGCCCGGCTGAAACCGGCCGAGAAGTCGCTCACTGCAAGTGGATAGGCCACACCCGTCACACCGTAGGCGTAGACGGGCAGCACATCCGAGTGGTTGTTGATGTTGGTTATCCGGAAGTTGCCGTTGGCAATGATGTTCCAGTTCGGAAGCGGCGTCAGCGTCAGTTGGCCCTGCTGGTAGAGGTAGTCGGTTTGGTTGACTACACGGCCGCCCTCTTCCAACTGCGCCACCTCGGCGGCTTCAGTCCAGCGGCCGTTCGGGTCGAACACCGGCACCGTGGGCCAGCGGCGGGCAACGTTGTGATAGAACAGTCGGTTCTGGTGCGTGGCCTGCGTGTAGTCTTCCCGCACGTAGCGAGTGCCGTACGTGAAGCGGGCAAACTTACTGATGGTGCTGTTCAGCTTGCCGTTGAGTGAATACCGCTTGAACCCATCGCGCGAGTGGCGCAGCAGCCCGCCTTGGTCGAGGTATTCCCCAGAGGCGTAGAACTGGTTTTTCTCGGTGCCGCCATTTACGCTGATGTTGTGGTTCTGGGAGAAGGCATCGTCCCGGTACTGCTCCTTAAACCAGTCGGTGTTGCCGTTGGAGCCGGTGTAGTACTGATACCGGTCACCGGTAGCGTTGGGAACGGTGGAGTAGTCAATCTCACCCCGCTGGTACTTTTGGATGCGGTCCAGCACCTCATCCGAGAACTGAGCCTGCTGGCCATCGTTTATGGAAGCCTCGTTAAAGTACCTAGCAAAGGTGTACGAGTCCAGCATGTTCGGCAGGCCCATGGGCCGACTGATGCGGAAGTTGTTGTTATAGTTAACCGTGGTTTTGCCGGCTTTCCCACTCTTGGTGGTAATCAGCACGACCCCGAACGGGGCGCGTGAGCCGTACACGGCGGAGGCCGCGGCGTCTTTCAGCACCGTAATCGTCTCGATGTCCTGCGGGTTGATGGCGTTCAGGTTGCCTTCCATGCCATCAATGAGCACCAATGCCTGGCCAGTTGAGCCCGTGCCAATGGTACCCGCTCCGCGAATGTTAAAGCTCAGCGGCTGATTTAACTCGCCACCTAGTCCGGCGCTCTGCAGGTTCAAGCCAGGAATAGCACCCTGCAACGCCTGCCCCACGTTTTGCACCGGCCGCGATTCCAGCACCTTGGCATCGATGGTGGAAACAGCCCCTGTCAGGTTCGCCTTTTTCTGCGTGCCGTAAGCTACCACTACTACTTCGTCCAGGTCTGAGCTGATCGTTTCCAGTTGAATGGTGCCTAGTGTCGCGGTGGCTTTCACCTCCTTCACCTTATACCCCACAAAGTTGACGATCAGCACCGCATCGTCAGCCACGTTCGGCAAAACAAAGGCGCCATTGCCATCAGTGGCCGTACCCTGGTTGGAGTCCTTCACCCGTACAGTAGCACCGGGCAGGGAATTGCCTTTCTCGTCCACTACCTTACCCGTCACGGTAATTGGGGCGAGCTTTTTTGCCAGCAACAGCCTTTTCAGCGCGGTAGCACTTCCCGGTCGAGTGCCCTTCCGGTCGGCAGCGGCGCTCACCTCGGGCGAAGCAGCGAGCAGGAAGATGCCAGATAGGGCCAGCGCCTGCAAGACCCTGCTGCTCTCTGCGCCGCCGCGCCCACCTGAGCTAAAAGTGTAGAATTCCATACAATAAGTGGGATTGAATTTTGGTGAGTGTGAAGAGACGGTTCTGGTAAGCGAAGCAAGCAGGCCCGAACTGAACGCCGGGACCAATGCCGACAGGGTGGGCCGCAATACAGGCTAGGTCAGCGGGTTGCCATCAGGCGGGGTTTTCCTAGCAAAGCACGCGCGGCGCTGTGCGGTAGCAACTCAGGCTTGAGCGCTTCCGAGGGGGCATGTAGGATATAGTGGTAGCTACCAGCCGGCAGTGGCAAACCAGGGTAGCCGCTCCGGGGAGCGTTGAGAAAAGAGCAAGCGGTGCCGGTACGACGACAAATGCGGTCAGCGCGGAGGGCAGAAACAGGTGTATTACTTGGTGAGTACAGGATTTGGCGGGGAGCCCAACCTAAGTTACAAGTGGGGTAGCGGCACTGGAGCGAGAGAACCGGCGCTGCTGCCCTGCCCCCTCGCTGCTCGTACTGCTTTCGCCGAGTTCACTTCTGCGGTTTTCCAATTGGTAAAGCGGAAAACCAGTACCGTTTCGTTGTTTTGCAGGCTTACGCTGAACGCACGCCTTCGCCGGCAGTTATCCTGCCGCTGGGACTACGTTCACCTGAACGAATAAAAAGGCAGGCGGAGCGCCACTCCCGTCTGTTGCCTTACCGGAAAAATAGGAGGCCACTAAGGGCAAAGGCGGTACTTACGAAATACGCAGCCGCGTACTCGTCAGGCCCCCGCTGGTAACTAGGTTGCTCATAGTAAATGAAAGAAGTGGGAATTGTGGTGGTACTCAGGTCAACGTATATTATGTAGCAAGGCTACGCGACAACCACTCAAGCCAGCACTTTTTGGGATGCGGGCAGCAAGGTTTCGTAATGCTCCATTACCAGGGCAGCAGCCCCCAGTATTTCGGCCTCGTAGCCTAAAGTAGATATGGAAATCTCGGTGTTCTCGGCAATTTTCGGGATACAGTGCGTATTGATAGCCTGTTGAATAGGGGCTAACCACAGCTTACCAACGGCAGCACCTCGGCCGCTCAGCACAATCAGCTCCGGGTTGAAAAGGTGAATCAGGATGGACACTCCCCGGCCTATGTTGTAAGCCGATTCCGCAATCAATTCGATGGCAAAATTGTCTCCCTTTTGAGCAGCTGTCATAATGATATTGGCAACCTGATCGACATGGCTTAAGTCCAAACCTTGTAAAGCCGAGTTTTTTCCTTGCTTCAGCGCTTTTATAGCCTTCTCGGCAATAATCAACAAGGACGCTTCGGTCTCCAAGCAGCCAGTTTTGCCGCAGTAGCACAATTTGTTGTTCACAAACAACGGTATGTGACTGAACTCCCCGGCAAAGCCATTGTGGCCTCTGAACAGCTCGCCATTCATGATCATGCCCAAGCCAGTGCCCCAGCTGATGTTTAGAACCATCACGTTCTGTTTGTCGCGAGCGGCGCCCATCTTTAACTCGGCCAGGGCTACCAAACTCGAGTCGTTGTCGATCAGAACCGGTATGCCTAGCTCTTCCTCGATGTAACTCACAATGCTATTGTCAGTTTTCAAGTAAGAGTGATTAACTCCTTTCGTTACGTCCACAAAGCCCGGCATCCCTACCCCGATACCAACAATCTTCTCTTTCGGGATGCCCGATTTAGTTATAAAGGCGGCTAGATGAGAAGTCAGCTGCTGAAGCGCATCAGCATTGTAGGCCAACCGTAGCTCCAGACGTTCGATTTCCCCCACGGGGTTGTTTCGCATGTCCAACAGCACGATCCGCGTGATGAGCTGGTCCATGCCCACCGCAACGATATACTGCAGGTCAGGTTTCAGCGAATACATCAGCGGCCTTCTCCCGCCAGTGGAAAGAGCATACCCGTGTTCGATTACGGTTCCCTCACTGATCAGCTCGGTTATGAGGCGGTTGATGATCGGCAGACTTTTGCCCAGACTAGTACTTAATTCCGCGCAGGAGAGCTCACCAGCAAAGTACAGGTGCTTTATAACACTTCTCTTGTAAAAACCCTGTTTGATAAGCACATCCATCGAGTGATGCTTTTAAGCTGTTGCTCCCATTTGGTGATTCAATATTAGTATAGTTTTTAAAATAAACGCGAGACTTTTTAAATTTTTTACAAAAGAAAAAGGCGCCGCGTAGTGATTTTTCTTGTTGAAATATCATTAAATGCCGCTTAATAACGAATAATTATATTTGAATGCCCTACAAACTATAACTTTTTCAATGTCATCTTTTCGATTATTCTCTGGCTGAGTGTTCTGTGCTTTCTATGTTCCAGCATCTTGCTTGCTTCCACAACTAAGCAGAACAGTGTTCATCCCGCGTTATGATCCCAATAGAAATACGGCAAACAGGGAGCGTTGAGCAATTCTCACTATTTTATTTCTTTAACGCAGGGCTGTAAGCCTAATCCGCTTCGTTAACTCAGTTCTTCTGCATGCCTGCCACATCAAGCGCATAGGTAGCTTTCACTATTCACTTTATTTGTTGGCCGGACACGCAAGAAGGTACAGCACGTTTTAGTATACTTGCTGCCGCAAACTAGCTGGTACAACAGCTGAATTCCAGCACGGGACGCGTAAGGGTACTTTTTCTGCCCACCTAGTTTGCTGGCCGTTCGCGGACATAATAGGGCCTAGTCGTAGTAGTGCCCCGGACCAAGCAGTAACACCGCCGGCCCCGGACCAATAGAGGATTAGACTTCACTTCGCTGCCCACCTGGGTACTGCGCAACAGTAGCTTCAAGAGAAAATATACAACGGCGTAAGAGTGCCGCTGTACATACAGCGTGCCGACAAGGTTCTTGCTCCCCTCTCTTCTCATTGCCTACGGGCTGCATCACGAATGCACGGCCGCGTACTAGGCACCCAAGGCTGCTTCGCGACTTTTCCCCCACAGAATTCTTTACCACGGCCACTTTCCAACGGTTGTGAAACAAGGGTTCGCCTTGTCACTATCCGTTATCTGAACAGCATGAAACGCTTCTTCTCTTTTCTGACGCTACTGCTCTTTTCCGCGTTGCCAGCCCTCTCGCAGACCCGGGCTTCCCAACTTCAGCAGCCTAACATTATCTTTATTCTAACGGACGATTTGGGCTACGGCGACTTAGGCGTGTTTTTTCAGAACCAGCGGCAACAACTTGCCGACCGTAGGGAGCCCTGGCACTACACGCCCCACCTCGACCGGATGGCCGCCAGCGGGGCACAATTAACGCAACAGTATGCCAACGCACCCGTGTGCGCCCCTTCCCGAGCTTCACTGTTGACGGGTACGCACCAAGGCAATGCCCACGTGCGCAACAATCAGTTTGATAAGGCCTTGGAAAACAACCATACCCTGGGTACGGTGCTGCAGGCTGCTGGCTACTCCACGGTCGCGATTGGCAAGTGGGGGCTGCAGGGCGTGGATGAGGTTGGACCCCACTGGCCAGCGCACCCCCTTAAGCGCGGTTTCGATGCCTTTTTCGGCTACATGCGCCACCGGGACGGCCACGAACATTACCCAGTGGAAGGGGTGTATGGTGGGCCGAAGCAGGTGTGGGACGGCTACGAAAATGTAGCTGCCACCCTAAGCAAGTGCTACACCACCGACCTGTGGACCGCCAAGGCTAAAAAGTATATCACCAACCACGTGCAGGGAGCCGATGCAGCCAAGCCTTTCTTTATGTATCTGGCTTACGATGCCCCCCACGCGGTGCTGGAACTGCCGACCCAAGAGTACCCCAAAGGCCAGGGCCTGCGTGGGGGCTTGCAATGGGTAGGGACGCCGGGCCACCTGATTACCACCGCTTCCGGCCAGGTGGACTCCTACGTACACCCCGACTACCGCAATGCCACCTACGACGATGACCGTAATCCCGCTACCACCGAAACTGCCTGGCCCGCTACCTACAAGCGCTACGCCACCGCCGTACGGCGCATCGACGACGGGGTCGGTGACTTGCTCCAACTGCTGAAAGACCTGCAGCTAGACGAGAACACGCTGGTGGTGTTCACTTCCGACAACGGCCCGTCCCTGGAATCCTACCTGCCGGCCCAGTACGTGCCTAATATGCCCACCTTCTTCGATAGCTTCGGGCCATTTGATGGCATCAAGCGCGACTGCTGGGAGGGCGGCCTGCGGATGCCGACGCTGGTTAGCTGGCCCAGCCGCATCCCTACGGGGCGGGTGGTGACAACCCCCAGCATCTTTTCCGACTGGCTACCTACGCTGGCTGATGTTGCGCGGGTGCCCGCTCCCGCGCGCACCGACGGGGTGTCCCTGCTGCCCTCGCTCACCGGTCAGGGCCAGCAGCCGGCCAGCTTGGTGTACGTGGAGTATTTCGAGGAAGGCAAGACCCCGGACTACCAAAAAGTGGAGTTGAACCGGCGCGGGCGCAAGCGTGAGCAGATGCAGCTACTCCGCCTTGGTGACTTGGTAGGGGTACGCTACCAGGTAGCTGCGGCCAGTGATGACTTCGAACTATATGATGTGGTCAAAGATCCAGCGCAACGCATCAACCTGGCCCGGCAACCCGGATACGAGCACCTGCAGCAGCAATTCAAAGTTAAAGCACTGCAGGTACGCCACGCCAACCCCACGGCCAAGCGCCCCTACGACGACGCGCTGATTTCGGCCGTGCCCGCACCAGCCACAGCTTCCCCAGGATTTTCCTGGAAATACGTGCAAGGTGATTTTCCGTGGGTTGCAGCAGAAAGCCAGCAACCGGCTAGCGCCTACGGCACCACCAAAGTGGTGGGCGGCAAAGAGTTGCGCCACAAGCAGGGCATGGTCTATTACACCGGCTACCTGCCCGTACCCGCCGACGGGGTGTACGAGTTTTCCTTGACGACGACGGGCAACGCCTTTGTGCGGCTGCACGAAGCCGCCTTGCTGGACGCGGACTTCAGCTATGTTGCCGGCACCCAGCTAACGCAACGGGCACCCCTGCAAGCGGGTCTGCACCCCCTTCGCATTGCCTACCTCGGCAGCAAAAAAAGGGCGTCTTATTTGACGCTGCAATGGAGAAAAGCCGGTGAATCTATCTGGCGCCCGCTGGCACCTGTAATGACAACTGGCCAACCGTGAAGCCTCCAAGCTTTTTTCTTCCCCGGCAGGGGTAATTACCTGCTGTCGGCGGACAATGGAGCAGGGCAAATCCAGCACAGGCAGGTTGCAGCCATAATCGGAGCTAGCGTTCCAGATTTCAAGTGGTGTACCCTGGCCATTCAACGAGCTGCTTGGCGCAAAACAACTACCAACACTCGTTCGCCGGATTTGCCTGCTTAGTTCCTACATACGAGTACAACTAGTCACTGAATCAGCTCACGCTGCCATGATCTCAAAGCCTCCCTACTTGCTTTTCCTGTTGCCGTTTGCCGCCTGCCGCCACCAAGAGCCCTCAACGGCCACCGGGCCGGCTATTGAATTGCAAACCTCCTGCCACAGCAACCTGCCGCAACGCTTTGCCCCGGTGGCCAGTACCCCGGTCGACAGTCCGTACATTGCGGTTCAGGCCCCTTCCCACCAGGGGATGGTGTGGGTGAAAGGTGGCCGCTTTCAGATGGGTGCCACTGATAGAGAAGGGCGGCCCGATGAGTACCCAGCTCATTCGGTGCAACTAGCGGGCTTCTGGATCGATGCAACCGAGGTAACCAACGCCCAGTTTGCGGCCTTTGTGCAGGCAACCGGCTATCAAACAGTAGCCGAGCGTAAGCCCAACTGGGAAGAACTGAAAAAGCAACTACCGACCGGCACTCCCAAACCGGCTGACGAGCTCCTGGTGGCCGCCTCGCTTACCTTCAGCCAGCCTAGCCAGCCCATCCCGTTGAACGACGCCTCGCAGTGGTGGCGCTGGACCCCCGGCGCCAACTGGCGTCACCCGCAGGGTCCCCAGAGCACTATTGAAGGCAAAGAAGGGTACCCCGTCACGCAGGTGGCCTGGGAAGATGCCGTAGCCTACGCCCGCTGGGCTAGCAAACGGTTACCCACGGAGGCAGAGTGGGAGTACGCAGCCCGGGGCGGCCTGGCCGGCAAAAAGTACAGCTGGGGCGATGAGGATGTGGAAACCGGCAAGCCCAAAGCCAACACCTGGCAGGGCAGTTTTCCTGATCACGACCTACAACAGGACGGTTTTGCTGGCCTAGCCCCCGTGCGCTCCTTCCAGCCGAACGCCTACGGCCTCTACGACATGGCCGGCAACGTGTGGGAGTGGGTAAACGACTGGTATACCCCAACCTATCACCAAACCCTGGCAGGCACGGTAGCGGAAAACCCGGGGGGGCCAACGGAAAGCTACGATCCGCAAGAACCGACCGTACCCAAAAAGATTACCCGCGGCGGCTCATTCATGTGTAACGCTTCCTACTGCAAAGGCTACCGCGCATCCGCTAAAATGAAGTCTTCGCCCGATACCGGTCTGGAAAACACCGGCTTCCGGTGCGTGTCGTCGCGGTAATCAGTCGGCAACGGGAACGGCACTGGGCTGGCTGCGCTTACAGCGAAGCCCATATACGTCACTTGGCAATGAACCCGAAAAAGCACCCTTACCTACCAAACAAAGTAAGGGTGCGTGGGGCACAACAAGGGAGGAGCTGGCCCCTACCCCACTTCCATTTCTTTGCCGAGCAGGTCTTGCAATATCTGCTGGCACTGATACAAGCCGCGCGGCACGTGAAAGCAGCCTTTCCATTTACCTCCTTTAAGGGGCAGCAGTACCTGGCCATAGCGGTTGAGATAGCCGTACCACTCACCATTAGCCGGGTCCGGGAAATGCTGCCACGTATAGGCGTGCAGCCGCTCAAACCACATCCAGCACGCTGGGTTGCCCGTGTGCTGGAAGCCTTTCAGCAAGCTGATAAGCGTTTCGATGTGCACCCACCACAGTTTTTGGTCCCACTCCAACTGTTGGGGGGGGTGGCCGTTGGCGTCCAGGAAATAGAAAATACCTCCGTACTCGCTGTCCCAGGCATATTCCAGAGTGTTGAGCGTCAACTGCACCGCTTTCTCCAGCAGGACGGGGTCGTTGCGCCGCGTGGCCAGGTCCATGATAAACCACATGGCCTCAATGGCGTGCCCGGGGTTGAGCAGTCGTCCTTCGAAGCTATCGGAAAACTGCCCGTCGGGAGTTACGTTTTCCCGAATCAGCCCTAGATCAGGATCAAAAAAAACGTCCATCACTTCGTGGATGCCCGCTTCAATGGTTTGCTCTACCACGTCGCGGTCGAGCAGGTGCTCGATTTCCAGCGCCAGATTGCACAGGATCATCGGTAAAGCAAAGTTTTTCAGCGGCCGGGTTTCAGCTACGGCCTTATTCCAGTGACCCTTAGGGTTGTCGCGCCGGGCCAGGATCTGCTCGAAAGTGCCTTTAGCTACCTGGGCGTAGTCGTCGCGGCCCGTTGCCACCGACAATTGCCCGAAGGCCATGGTGGCAAAGCAATCCGAGAAGATATTGTACGGCTTTACCAGCGGCCGACCCACGCGCGTGAGCGAGAAATACCAGCTCTTATCAGGGGACCGGCCGTGCTGGAGCAGAAAATCCGCGCCGTGTTGCGCCGTGGCCAGCCAGTCGGGCCGGGCTTCGAGGCGGTTGTACAGCATCGAGAAGGTCCAGACTTGCCGGGCCTGCAGCCAAACGAATTTATCGGTATCGTATACCCGCCCGGTTTGGTCGAGGCAAGTGAAGAAACCACCCTGTTGTTGATCCAGCGAATGGCGTTGCCAGAAGGGTAGGACATCCAGTAGCAGATTGTCGCGGTACTGCTGGTAGTAGGCTTGTAGGCTGATGTTCATTTCATGCATTTTTTGGCGGCCGCACGTTCACTGGATGAGTGGTGGCATCGCAGGCGAGCGGTTGCGCCGCTACGGGTAAAGGCCGATAACCTCGCTTCAGCAGCCCTGCCGTTCTAATGGGCCAGCCAGTTGTAACTGAATTGGGTGTACACAATCTTGTTGTAGTTGTCTTTTTCGTAGAGCACCCCAATCTGCTGGTTTTGTTGAATCACCAAGTCGGAGTAAGCCGCCGAGCCCGCGTAGATTTCCTTGCTGATCGGCCAGCTTTGGCCATCGTCTTGGCTAACCCGGACGGTCAGCTTTTCGCGCTTCGCCTGGCTGTTAGCGTTGCTGAACAATAGGTAGCGCTGCCCGGTAGCGGCCTGGTAGTTGACCATGCTCCCCTGGCAAACAGGGTCGGGCAAGTCCTGCGCTACCCGCACCGGCTCCCAGAACTGCGCCACGTCGGGCGAGGACGTCAGCAAGCGATTTTTCGCGTCGCCCGACTGGTTGCGGATGTTCATTAAAACGCCGCCGCTGCTGGTTTCGGCCGCGGTGCTTTCGTTGCCGCCCGGGTACGGAATGGTGGGCGAGAGGTGCCAGGTGCGGCCGTGGTCATCAGAATAGAAGCCGTGCGCCCGATAATCACGAGCCTGCGGCTGGGGTGGCCCGGCCGAGTGATTGGCGGCCACGAAAAGCCGGCCCTTGTGTGCCCCTAGGGATAGCTGCAGCGCGTGGCCCGGCGTGTTGGCATATGACCGCCAGTCTTCTGCAAAACCGTACTGCGGATTGACAGCAGGCTTGTTGGGCCGATTCACTTGAGTTGTGATATTGACCGGCGCCGACCAGGTGTTGCCATGGTCGGTGCTGGTGATGTACCACACCTCCCGAATAGCTTTACCGGCCCGTACCTCCCCTTCGGAAACGGTACCCGTGTTGTACAGCAAAAACAACCGGCCATTGGGAAAACGCGGGTCGGTCAGGTCATAAACGGGCGCGGGGTTACCTACCTGCGCCGCGTTGTAATCGGCGGCCCGGCGCACAGGTCCCCACGTTTTGCCATTATCGGAACTGGCGCGCAGCACAAGGTCTACATCACCAAAATCCCCGCAGTCCGTTACCCGGCCTTCAGCAAACGCCAGCAACTCGCCAGTGGGGGCTTTCACGATGGCGGGAATGCGGTAGCAGAGGTAGCCACCTTCCCCATTCTGAAAAACCACGGTTTCCTCGGGAGCGGCTGGCGGTGCCGGACTGGTCGTAACGGGCTGCGTGGCCCTGGGTACCGTCGTGCGGCAAGCCAGCAGCCCAGCCCCAAGCAGAAAAGGGTAAAGTGAACGGAAAGCGTAAAAGGTCATGGGTCGACCAGCTAGAAAAGCCGTTGAAAATGGGGTTCGAAATGGTTGCGCATGGCGCTGCGGAACGTTTCGGGAGTTCCAAACTGAATGACATCGATCAGGCCGCGATGCGACACGAATTTTTTGTGCTGCACGGGCTTCTTTAAAAGGCCGCTCTTGTGCACAAAGTCGAAGGAGGGCAGCAGCATCCGCTGAAACCGGCGCAGGGTCTGGTTGCCGGCAATGTCATAGAGCTTGCCGTGAAAACGCACCTCGCGCTCGGCGTCGAAAAACATGTTTTCGGTGTTGAGCGGCTCATCGGCCACAATGGCGTACAGTTCCTCAACGTCGGCCGGGGTAACGCGCTCAAACAGCAGATCGGCCATACCGATTTCCAGCACCAGCCGCAGCTCGAAAATATCGCGCAACGTTTCGTTGTCTAAAATCCCGGGATGCATCGTCTTTTCGAGGATCGAGAGCAGGTCCGGATTGGTGATGACGGTACCCCGCTTTTTGCGCGATTCAATCAGCCCGCGCATGCGCAACCGCAGCATGGCTTCGCGGATAACAGTCCGGCTCACGCTCAATTGAGTAGCTAGCTCCACCTCCGTCAGAATAACATCGCCGGCTTTGTACTGCTGGCTATGGAAGAAATGGAGCAAGTCATTTTCCACTTTATCAACCAGGGTCAACTGCTCGTTCAGGTTCTGATCGTTCTGAATTCCGGCGTAGTCCATACAATAAGTTGAATAGATGAGGGGCCTTCTTACTTATTAAGTCTGACAATAATCGATACAAACAACAGCAAAAAAAATCTTTAAGTGATATTTATTTGACTGTTAAGATAAACCCGATAGCTTTAGCTCAAGAAAATACCCCTATGCCTCCCCCAAACCCACCAAACTTATGCCTACTTGTACACGAGAAGCTCGTTTATATGTCATACTTATTATCTACTGGCTGACAGTTAGTAGTAGTTGGGCACAAAGTGCCTTAACCGGCACTGTGCGCGACGCCCGCACCAATGAAGCGCTGCCGGGGGTGAGCGTTGTGGTTCGGGGAACCACGCGCGGAACTGTTACGGGCCCGCAAGGCGAGTTCAAGCTGGCCGTGAGTCCGGGTGAAGTACTGGAGGTATCGTTTCTTGGGATGACCAAGCAGGAAATCACCATAACCAATCAAACTACCTTGGCAATCCAGCTAGCTGACAGCCAGCAGAAGCTGGGGGAGGTAGTGGTGGTCGGCTACGGCCAGCAAAGTCGGAGCTCGCTGACGGGCTCCGTTACCAGCGTCGACAACACCGTGTTGAAATCCGTGCCCCGTACCAATGTGGGTACCGCGCTCCAAGGCACATCGCCGGGCTTGCGGGTGCAGCAAACCACGGGGCAGCCTGGTTCCAGCCCCAGCATCGTGCTGCGCGGCGGCACCGACTTCAATGGCACCGGCGCGCCGCTGTACGTGGTGGACGGGGTGGTGGTGCCTTCCCTGTTTGGCATTAATACGGAAGACGTCGAGAAAATCGACGTGCTGAAAGATGCCGCGTCGGCCGCTATCTACGGGGCCCGGGCTGCCAACGGCGTGGTGCTGGTAACCACCAAGAAAGGCAAAGCCGGTCAAACCTCCGTTACCTACAGCTACAAAACGGCTTACAACTATGTGCGCCGCAATCCGCTGCCTTACATGAGCGCGGCCGACTACATTCGCTGGAACCGCCAAGGCTTGGCTAGCCGTTACGCGGCGGCCCAGGCCGACAACAATGCGGCCGAGGTGGCCAGCGCCCGCAACCAACTTACGGGCGCTTGGGGCTGGGGGGTGAACTCGGGTTGGACCGCCCCCGATGGCAAGTATTCCACGCAGTTGATTTCCAATGCCAATCGGCAATTACTACAGGACTCCAGGTTCAGTTTGCTGGTTGACCCCAACCCCATCAATCCCGGCCAGAACGACAGCATCCTGTATCGCTCCGTTTCGCAGCGCGAACTAGAAGATTTGATTTTGCAGCGCGGGGCGCTCAACGAACATTACGCGAATTTCTCCGGCGGCAACGAGCAGGGCAACTTCGCGCTCGGCCTGGGTTACGTCCGAGACCAAGGCATCCTGATTGGGGCGTCGCTGAAGCGCTACAACCTGAATTTCAACGGCGGGCTGAACGTAGGCAAGAAATTGGTTATTGGACTTAACCTAGCTGGCTATAATGCCCAAACAAAACAGCCCTATCTATCGGCCGATGCCGAGGGGAGCTTAACCGGTGGCATCGTGCAGCGCTTCACGGGCCTGGCGCCCACCGTTCGGTTTACCGACGACAACACCGGCGCCCAGTTGCCGGGCGTGGACGGCAATAACTTGGGTAATCCCAATTACCTGCGCGATAAATTCTCCAATCAGCGTAGCGAGCAGCGGTATTCGGGCGCGCTGAATTTGAGCTACCTCATTGCGCCCGGCTTAAAGGCTCTTGGACAGGCCACCGGCTTTTATAGCTACGCCACGAGGGAAACCTTCAACAAAGCCTACCTCAATGGTACGGGCGGGGCCCTGGTTGCCACCCGCAACGCTTCGTTTGCCAATCAGCAAATCAGCAACTACCTCTATAATGGGTTCCTGCAGTACGACAAGACCCTGGGCAAACATTCGCTCACCATTCTGGCGGGCGGGGAGCTAAATGAAAACCGCGTCTACGACTACGGAGCCACGGCCAACTTAGCGGCCACCGACTTCATTCCGTACCTGTCCGCCTCCACGGCAGCCGTGGGAGTACCCACCTCTTCTTTTTCAAGTTGGCAGCGCCTAGCCTCGGGTATTGGGCGGGTGGACTACAACTACGACAATCAATACCTGCTGACCTTAAATCTGCGCTACGACGGTACCTCGAAGCTGACCGACAAGCGGTACGGATTCTTCCCCGGGGTGTCGGCGGGCTGGAACGTACACTATGCTGATTTCTTCGCTAAATCGTCGGTAACCCGGTTTGTGTCGACGCTCAAGCCCCGCGTCAGTTACGGCCAAGTCGGGAGCATCAACCCGCTGAACACTGCGGGTCAACCCCTCATCGGTGACTATGCCACCATTCCGCAGTATAGCAGCGTGGGCACTTACAACGGGCAGCCGGGCTTCGCGGCCAACGGCATCACCAACACCGATCTGCGGTGGGAGCGCTCCAGCACCACCAACTTCGGCCTGGACATGGGCCTGTTTAAAAACCGGATCGTCCTGATCGCGGATTACTACATCAAGAATGTGTACGATAAACTTGGCTCGCTCACGGTTCCGGTTTCCACGGGCTTCACTTCCTACATAACGAACACCGGGCAATTACGGAACCGAGGCATGGAGTTGGAATTGCGGGCCGACATCATCCGGCCCGCCACTGCGGGGGGCTTTTCCTGGTCGGTGAATACCAACATATCCCACGTAAAAAACTTCGCCGTGAAGCTACCCCCCAACGGGCTGGCCCAGAACCGGCAAGGAGCCATCCAGATTTTCGACCCCTCCCAAAACCAACTCGTGTACGTAGGGGGCCTGCAGGAAGGCAACCGGGTGGGGCTGGATGAAGTGTACGCGCCTATTTATGACGGTTTGTATACCAACCAAGCGGAGCTTGATGAGCGGGCCACTTTCTACAACTCCTACCTGCCCTACACCAACAAGCGCATCAAGCTGCTCGGTGATGCCCGCTGGCGCGACGTGGACCGCAACGATACCCTCGACTACCGGGACTTCGTGTACGTTGGCCGCACGACGCCCACCGTATACGGCGGCGTTTCAACCACGCTGGGCTGGAAAGGGTTGTCCTTGTTTGCGCAGTTCGATTATTCGCTAGGGTTCGTTATTGCCAACCAGCAGTATCTGCGGGGCCTAGCGCAGGTGCAGGGCTCCCAGAACGGGCCCACGGACGTCACCCAAACCTGGACTCCCGACAATCCAACCGCGACGCTGCCCCGCTACTACTGGGGTAACTACGGCCGCAACTATTTCACTGATGCGGGGGGAGCCGCCACTGCGGCGGCTAATTTCTGGCAAAAGGGGGATTACGTGGCTCTGCGGGAGCTGACGCTCAGCTACGAGGCACCAAGTCAGCTGCTTGCTCGCCTGCCGGGCAATTACGTCCGCGGGTTGCGGGTGTACCTCGCCGGCTCGAACCTACTCTACTTCACGGACTACAACGGCAGCTTCCCGGAAATCGGAGGCAACGATGTGGGGCGTTTCCCGCTCCCCCGTACCGTTACGCTCGGCGCTACCATCAGCTTATAACCGCGACAACCCTATGAATTTCATTAAATCGATGCCTTTGGTGGGGGGGCTGCTTTTCCTTTCCAGCCTGATTTCGTGCCAAGACAAGCTCGGCGAAGTGGTCCCGCAAATTTCGCTCAACCAGCGGGTGGTTTTGACTGATGCCAACGCGGCCCTCACGCTCTACACCGGGGTGTATTCCTCGCTGCGCACCTACCAAAGCTCCCTGGTCAACCTAGGCGAGATGCGCTCGGACTTGTGGGCCGATGGGCTGTTCACCGAATCAGAGGACGGCGCAGCCAAACAGTACTGGTCGCATAACATCAGTGCCACCAACGTACCCGCCAATAACTGGAGTGATTTTTACAGTCTGCTATACCGCGTCAACACGGTTATCCAGCTGTTTCCGAATGCCCCCCTGGACATTGCTCGGCGCCAGAGTGCCCTGGCCGAAATGCATGGGTTGCGGGCGTACATCTACTATACCATGCTCCGCACCTGGGGCGGGGTACCGCTGCGTACCGAGCCCCTGACAACCATCGGTAACCTGGCCGATTTGTACGCTCCCCGCGCCACGCCCGAGGAGGTAATGCAACTCATCAAAGCTGATATTGAGCAGTCATTAACGCTATTCGGGAGCAGCAACGCCTTCACGGCCAAGCGGGTGTACTGGAACCGGGCGGCCACGCTCACCCTCAAGGGAGACGTGTATATCTGGTCGGGCACCCATATGGGGGGCGGGAGCGGCGATTTTACGGCGGCCAAAGTTGCATTGGAAGAAGTAAAAGCTACTCCTACGCTGGGTTTGCAACCCGTCTACGCCGACGTTTTCGACCCCCTCAAGGAAGCAGGCAACCGCGAAATCATTTTCGCGCTTAGCTACGAGCGAAACGAAGCAACGCAAACCGCCTACACCAACTTCCTGGTCAATACCACCCAGGCTGGCACCCTAGTACTGGACCCCGTGCCGGGACCAGCCGCGACCGTCAATTCCGTTTATCCGCTGGTTGCCGGGGCTAGCCGGACGGGTTTGTCGGAAAGAATAATCCGGCAACTGACCAGTGGCCCGCCCGATACGCGCAGCAGAACCTCGTTCCGGGTGATGTACCGCAACACGCCGGGCTTCCCCGCGGCCGGGACGCTGCTCACCAAGTTTATCGGCCGCGTTGATGCGGGAATTCAACTCTACGACAACGACTTCCCGGTGTATCGCTACGCCGATGTGCTGCTGCTGCTGGCCGAAGTGAACACCAAGCTGGGCCTCGACCCGTCAGTTGATATTAATGCTGTCCGCCAGCGAGCGTATGGTCCTTCCTTCCCGCGCTACGTTAATGGCAACCGAGAGGCCAACCTCAACGCCATTTTGGAAGAATATCTGCGCGAATTCATTGGGGAAGGCAAGCGGTGGTGGGCTTTGCGCCGGGCCGGCGATGCCTACGTTTTCGCCGCCGTTGACCCGCGCTATCTTTCCGCCGGTCAATCCTTCCGGTTGCTGCTGCCAATATCGGTGTCACTGCTTAACAACGACCCGCAACTGACACAGACGCCCGGTTACTAAGCAAGCAGCTAACTCAAGCAAGTCGTGCAGCTACGGCCACCCCGCGGGGCGTGGTGATGACGCTGAGGATAGTTTGTGGCCTCGGCGCCAAGGGCTTTTTCATTGCTTTCCGCCCGAAAACCAGGCAATAGATTTATTAACAGGGTTTCCTCGAAACCCTTCTGCTAACGCAATAACATGACCCAGATTTTAAAAATAGAAGGGCTGGTGGCCGCGCCGTTCACGCCCATGCACCCCAACGGCGATCTAAACCTGAGCCTGGTCCCCGAATACGGCCGACTGTTAGCCCAGAACGGCATCAAAGGCGCCTTTATAGGCGGCTCTACCGGGGAAGGCGTCTCCTTGTCGTTACCCGAAAAAATGGCGCTGGTGCAAGCCTGGGGGCAAGTTCAGGAGCCTGGTCTGCAGCGCATCATGCTCGTGGGCAGCACTTCCCTAACGGAAAGTATTTTGGTGGCCCAGGAAGCCGAACGGCAGGGATTTAACGCGGTAGCGGTTTTGGCGCCGTATTATTTCAAGCCCGCGGGGGTAGAGCAGCTGGCACAATTCTGCATCGGGATTGGGGAGGCCGTGCCCACCCTCGGGCTGTATTTCTACCATATTCCCGCGCTGACGGGGGTTAACTTGTCGATGATAGATTTTCTGGGCTGCATCGACGGGCGGCTACCCAACTTTCGGGGCATTAAATACACCCACAACGACCTGATGGATTTTCGGCGCTGCCTGCTGTTCAGCGACGGCAAATACGACATCCTCTGGGGCTGGGACGAGATTTTCCTGGCGGCCATGGCCATGGGTGCCCGGGGAGCGGTGGGGAGTACCTTCAACTACGCGGCCCCGGTGTACCACGAGCTGATGGCTGCTTTCGACGCCGGCGACCTGCCGCGCGCGCAGGCCATGCAAGACCAGTCCATTGCCATTGTGAAGCTGCTGGTTAAATACGGCGGTATCGCCACGGGCAAAGCCTACATGCGGGCGCTGGGGCTCGACTGCGGTGCGTTTCGGCTGCCAGTCGTCAACATGAGCGACGCCCGCTACCAGGAATTTCTGACGGATTTGCAAGAAATCAACTTTTTCAAGCATGCTTCCCACATGCCCAGCCCAACTTGTAAAGAAGAATGGACCGGCTGACCTTTTTACTAGGCCTAGGCGGAATGCTGGGCATGGGGGCGGTTAAGCTGCCCTGGGACAAGCCCGCTCGCTTTCGCTACCACCCCCTCCCGGACCTGCCGGGGCAGCAGGCCCAAGCGAATCCGGGGGTGGCGGGGGCATTTGCGGGCGTGAGCAACGGCGCGCTGCTGCTGGCCGGCGGCGCTAATTTCCCGAACGGCTATCCGTGGCAAAACGGCACGAAAGTCTGGCAGACTACGGTGTATGCCTTGCTCGAAAACGGCCGGCAGTTTCAGTGGCTTCCCGCCGGCGCGCTAGCCAAGCCACTAGCCTACGGCGCATCGGTGGTATGGAACGAGCAGCTTATCTGCATCGGCGGCAACGATGTCGCGCAGCGCCATGCCGAGGTGTTCACGCTACGCTGGGATGCGGCAGCCAAGCAGGTGCAAACGGGGGCCTTGCCGTCGTTGCCGCTGGCACTAGCCAATCAGGCGGCGGCAGTTCTCGACCAGGTGCTGTACGTGTTCGGGGGCGAATCCAACCACGGAACCGAGAAAAGCTTGTTCGTGCTTGACCTCCAGAACCCAGCGGCCGGCTGGCATAAACGAGCTGATTTGCCGGGACCGGCCCGGGCCTTTTCCACCCTGGTCGCGCAGGGCAGCGCCCTCTATGTACTGGGAGGGCGCGAAACGAGTAAGGGCACCACGACGATGTTTCAGGACGCTTATCTGTACCAGCCGCAACAGGATACGTGGGCCGCTCTGCCCGCCCTGCCGGTTCCATTGGCCGCGCACAGCAGCATTGCGGATGGGGCCAGTTCGCTGCTGATTTTCGGGGGCGACGATGGGGTGCGACTACAACAGATAGAGGCGCTAAACCGGCAGCTAGGCCAGTTACCCGACGGCCCCGAAAAAGCGGCCCTCGTTCGGAAGCGCAATGATTTACAGTCCATCCATCCGGGCTTCCGGCGCGAAGTCTGGGAGTTTCGGACCGATACCAAGTCCTGGGTTGAAGTAGGAAAACTGCCTTTCGCAACCCCAGTTACCACGCCAACGGTGCGCTGGGGCCAACACCTGATTATTCCCTCGGGGGAAGTTTCGCCGGGCATCCGCACGCCGGGTAGTTGGCAGATTACGGTTGGCAAGTCTTCCTAGAGGAGGTGCTGTCGTGGGGGCCAAGTGCCGCTACGGCAGCACCTCCTCTAGGCTTATGCCCTAGGGCCCTCGTGGCGCTGGATGCGCCGCCTCCTAGGCATCTGCACCATCGGAAGCCGATAGCCAATTCTCCCGACAGCAGGGCTCCTAGGGGCCGTGCTCTGTTTTTTCATCCTGGTTTTCACAGTTAATTATGCCCAACAAACAGTGCCTATCAATCACGCATAAAGCCTGGCAGCGGCTGGGATGGTCTCTGCTCGGGTGGCTGTTCTGTCTGCCGGCGTTGGCTCAACAGGCGGCATCAACCCTTAAACTGGCGGAGGTGTGGCAGTCGGGCATGGTGATTCAGCGCAATCAACCCATCACCCTTTGGGGCAAGGGCGTGCCGGGCGCGCAGGTACGAGCTACGTTTCACTCCGAGCAGCGCACGGCTACCATCCAGCTTGATTCCACCTGGACTATTGGCCTAACTGCCCGTCCCGCATCTACTACGCCGAGTTCAATGCAAGTGGAAAGCCGGGCGGAGCGTATCGTTTTGCAGGACGTGCTGCTCGGGGACGTGTGGCTCTGCGCCGGGCAGTCGAACATGGCCTTTCCTTTGGTCAGCGACCAGTTTGCCAAGCAAATCTTGCCCCAAGTCCACAACCCGTTGCTGCGGCTGTTCAACCAGCTCCCGACCCTGTCGACGTACAAAGACCCCTATAAATTAACCGAGCTCGACCGGCTAACTCCCGCCAAGTTTTACCGCGCGGCCCGCTGGCAAAAAGCCGATTCGGTATCGGCGCGTGCCTTTTCGGCGGTAGGCTATTACGCCGGGCAACTGGTGCAGCAGCAAACGGGCATCCCCATCGGGCTGATTCACGTGGCGATTGGCGGCTCGCCCGCCGAAGCCTGGCTGCGCCCCCTACCCGCACCGCAGCCGCCAGTCGCGAAGGCCATTTTCGCTGGCAACTGGTTTATTAATCCGGCACTGGAACCCTGGTGCATTCAGCGCGGCCACGAGAACCTGGATTCGCTGCTGCGGCAAGGAGCGGCGGTGCCGCGCGATTCACTGGGCTACAACCATCCTTTCAAGCCCGGCTTTCTCTACGAAGCGGCCATGCAGCCCCTGCTGCAACTAGGTTTAACGGGTATCTTGTGGTACCAGGGCGAAAGCAACGCGTTGAGCCTGGCGCGGGTTGAGCAGCACGAGCAGCTTTTTCCGCAGCTCGTAGCCGGGTGGCGGGCCGCCTGGCGGCGCCCCGATTTGCCGGTCTACACCTGCCAGCTTTCCTCCATTGGCACCGAAAAAGGCTATAAATCCGAGAACTGGCCCTTGTTCCGGGACGGGCAGCGGCGGCTAGCGGCTACTTTACCCCACGTGGGCATGGCCGTCACCAGCGACGTGGGGCATCCTTGGGACGTGCACCCTACCAATAAGAAAGTGGTAGGCGAGCGGCTGGCCCGCGTTATGCTCACTCAAACCTACTGCAAATCCCTGCTGGTAGCTCCCCTACCCGGCCGGGTCCGGCGCCACAAAGACGGCTGGGTGTTGCAAATGGCCCATGCAGGCGCCGGTCTGCGCACCGCCGATGGGCAGGTGGTGCGGGGCTTCGCGGTAGGTGACGCGACGGGCCCTCAGGCCGACTTATCGGCGCAGCTGCAAGGCAAGCAGGTGATACTGACGGGAGTTAGCAAGGGGCAGTACCTGTACTACGGGTGGCAGCCCTTCACCACAGCCAACGTCGTCAACAGCGACGCCCTTCCGTTAACCACTTTCCGCCTGCCACTGCCATGAGCTGCCGCTTGCTTCAACTAAGCTGGCTGTTCTCGCTGCTGTTGGGGCTTACCCCGACCCTAGCAGCCCCCCCGGCCCTGATTCCAGCCCCGCGCCAACTCTGCTGGACTACCGAAGCGTTTGCGCTGCGGGGCCGTATTCAAGTGAGCACCACCGCGGAAACCACTACTGCGCTTGCTGATTCCATAGTGGCGTTTGTGCGGCAGCAGGGCGCCCAGGCCGAGCGAACACCAGCGAACAACGAGCCGAGTAGTTCGGTGATTCAACTGGCGCTGGAACCGGCCGGCCAATTTCACCAGCAGCCCGAAGGCTATTCGCTCACCGTTTCCAAACGAGGGATTCAACTTACCGCCGCCACCGAGCAAGGTCTTTTTTGGGGGTACCGCACGTTACAGCAGCTGCTGCAGACGCGGCCAACCCTCTCTTTTGCGGGGTGCCGCATCACGGATTATCCGGCCTTCCCCATCCGGGGCTTGCTGCATGATACCGGCCGCAGTTTTATTCCGCTGGATACGCTCTATCGGCATCTGGCGGTGCTCTCGCGCTACAAGCTTAACACCTTTCACTGGCACCTAACCGAAGACCTCGCCTGGCGACTGGCCCTTGATAGTCTGCCTCAACTGACGGCAGCATCCTCGATGCTGCGCGACCCGGGCAAGTTCTACTCCAAAGCGCAGGTGCGCGAGCTGCTGGCGTTTTGCCGGGCGCGGCACATTCAGGTTATTCCCGAAATCGACATGCCGGGGCACAGTGCCGCCTTCAAGCGCGCCATAGGCTTTGATATGCAGTCGGAACAAGGCAAGAAAACCGTGAAACAAGTGCTGCGGGAAGTGTGCGCGCTGTTTGAGGGGCCCTACGTACACCTGGGCTCCGATGAGGTGACCATTCGTGACCCTTCCTTCCTGCCGGCCATGGCGGCCGTGGTGCAGGCGAGCGGCAAGCAGGTACTAGGGTGGTATCCGGGAGGAACGCTGGACAGCACCACCATTCGGCAGTTGTGGATGAGCTCCAAGCCCCCGCTGCCTTCCATGCGGATTATCGAGTCGCGCAACCTGTACCTAAACCACTTCGCCACCCAAGCCGACCTTATCAGCCTGTTTCAGCGCAATCTGGGCGACGTGCCCGCGGCCACGCCGCGGCACCTCGGGGCCATTGCCGCCATCTGGAACGACCGGCGCCCCAGTAACACGGGGCAGTTGGAGTTGCTCAATGGCCTCTACCCGGCGTTGCTTACGCTAGCTGAGCGGGCCTGGCGCGGGGGCGGGCAGCCCGAAACCCAAGCCGGGGTAGTACTAACCAACCCGGCCGCCTTCGAGGAGTTCGAGCAGCGGCTGCTAACCCACAAACGGCGCTATTTCAGCGCTCAATTGTTTCCCTACGTTCGCCAGAGCCACCAGCAATGGCGGATTCTGGCGCCTTTCCCAAACAACGGCGATTTGACGGCTTCGTTTCCGCCCGAACAAGGCAAGCTGGATTTCCCGGGAGTTGCCGCCACCGGCGCCACGGTGTATCTGCGCCATACCTGGGGCCCGGGGGTCGTGCGGGCCTACGTCGAAAACGCGCAGCCCAACCATACGGCCTACGCGTACACCGCCGTGTATTCTCCCAAACGGCAACAGGTAGGACTCTGGGCCAACTTTCACAATTACGGCCGCTCGGAGAAAGATGCCTCGCCCCCGGCCGGCGCCTGGGATTACAAAGGCAGCCGCCTGTGGCTTAACGGGGTGCTGGTGCCGCCCCCAAGCTGGCAGCAGGCCGGTTTACTACCAACGGGGTTGGAGCAGCCCTACCGTGATGAGCCCTACGAGGCGCGGGAGCCCACGCCCGTGTGGCTCAACAAAGGCTGGAACCAAGTACTCATTAAGCTGCCCGTCGGGGCATTCAGCACCCCCGAGTACCGGCTGGTGAAATGGATGTTCACGTGCGCGTTGGTCCGGCAGCAGGCCGGCCAGTGGGAAGCCGCCGATGAGTTGATCTTTGCGCCCGAGCACTACTCCCCTCTCCCATTAGTACCCTAGAACTCTATGCCTATCACCACTTCCCAAGCGCCTACTAGGCCCGTTACTTCTTATTATCCTTGGGTGGTGGTGGCACTCCTTTGGGTGGTGGCGATGCTCAACTACATGGACCGGCAAATGCTAGCCACGATGCGGCCCTCTATGCAGGTGGACATCAGCGAGTTGGAGTCGGCCACCAACTTTGGCCGCCTGATGGCCATCTTTTTGTGGATTTACGGGCTGATGAGCCCCATATCCGGTTTAGCCGCCGACCGCTTCAGCCGGAAGTGGCTGATTGTGGGCAGTTTGTTTGTGTGGTCGGGGGTTACGTTCTCGATGGGCTACGCCGCCACCTTCTCCCAGCTCTACTGGCTGCGGGCCATTATGGGCGTTAGCGAAGCCTTGTACATTCCGGCCGCCCTTGCCCTGATTGCCGATTTTCACTCCTCTAAAACTCGGTCGCTGGCCATTGGCGTGCACATGACCGGGCTCTACATGGGGCAGGCCTTGGGCGGGTTTGGGGCGACGCTAGCCGCCACGTACTCTTGGCACGCCGCATTTCACTGGTTTGGCATTGCGGGTATGGCCTACTCCTTTGTCCTGAGTTTTTTCCTGCGGGAAGTGAAGCCAGACAAGGCGGCCAGCGCGGCGTCGGAATACCTTGGCCCGACCACCAAGCCATCGGTGCTGCGGGGGCTAGGGATGTTGCTGGGCAACGTCTCGTTCTGGGTGATGCTGTTTTACTACGCTATTCCGAGCTTGCCCGGCTGGGCCACCAAGAACTGGCTCCCAACACTTTTGGCCACCAACCTGCGCATCGACATGGCCAGTGCGGGGCCGCTGTCCACCATCAGCATTGCTATTTCCTCGTTTCTGGGCGTCATCTTCGGGGGTATTCTCTCTGACCGTTGGGTGCAAAAGAACGTGCGCGGCCGAATCTACACCAGCGCCATCGGACTCTCACTTACCATCCCCTCCCTGATGCTGATTGGCTTCGGTCATTCCCAGCTTAGCGTTATCGGGGCCGCGCTTTGCTTTGGCTTTGGCTACGGCATGTTTGATGCCAACAACATGCCCATCCTCTGCCAGTTTGTGCCCGCCCAGAGCCGGGCTACCGCCTACGGCCTCATGAACATGACAGGCGTATTCGCGGGCGCCTTTGTCACCAATTGGCTGGGCAAATCGACGGATGCGGGCCACTTAGGCAGCGATTTTGCTATGCTCGCCGGTATTGTGCTAGCCGCTCTTGTCATCCAGCTAGCCTTCCTCAAACCCAAAGCCGTGGATTTTACAACTGAGCGTGAATAGGCGAAATTCGAAGTGCGGGTTTGCGCATCCTAGGGTTCTTTTCCAACGGAGCAGCTCCAAGTAATTCAGCCGGCAGGTTACGCCTGGCGGAGAGGAGTTGCCTGTGAAAACACAACTGGCCTGACCATAGAGGTTAGTCTATAGTCAGGCCAGTTGTGTTTTCACTAGTTGTTTGATTGAGCAATGCCCGTAACCGCCGCGTTAAGCGGAATGCTAGAGGGCAGACTCTCGGCGGGCTTTGTGCCCACTTATACCGTAGTACAGGATAAACAAGTAGCAAGGAATCAGCAGCCAGTAGGCTTGCTGGGCGGTGGAGTAGTCAGCCAGCCGACCGTAGAGCAGCGGCAGCACCGCGCCGCCCGAAATAGCCATGATGAGGAAGGAGGAACCCATCTTCGTGAACCGGCCCAGGCCCGTAATTGCCAGCGGCCAGATAGCGGGGAAGATAAGGGAATTCGCTAGCCCTAACAGGGAGATGAATAGCACCGACAGGTAGCCGCTGGTGAAGAGCGCGCCTATTGCAAAGAGCACTCCTGCCACCGACGACACTTGCAGGGCCTTCTCCTGGGAAATGTACTTCGGAATAGCCACTACCCCGATGAGGTAGCCTACCGTCATGGCGGCCATGGTGCACGCGGTAAAAAACTTGGCCGTAGAAAGGGCAATGCCCTGCGCGGCGGCGTAACTGATGATGGTGTCGCCGGCAATTACTTCCACGCCCACGTAAACAAACATAGCCAGCGCTCCAAGCAGCAGGTGCGGAAACTGAAACACACTGGTTTTGCTGGTGGTGGCATCCGCCGCCGTGGTGTCCTCCTGATTGGTATCGATTTCAGGCAGGGAAGAGAAGTAGATAAGCACAGCCAGCAGCAGCAATACGCCCAGCATAAGCTGGTAGGGCAGTATAACGCGGGCCGCCAGCTCATTCAGTTCCGCCACTTTGGCGGCCGCGTCCATGGTAGCGAGGCGCTGCACAAGCCCGTCGGCATCCCGCAAGGCAATAGTACCGAGCGCAATCGGAGCCAGGGCCCCGGCCACCTTGTTGCAGATACCCATGATACTGATGCGCTTGGCGGCACTTTCCCGGGGTCCCAGAATCGTGATGTAGGGGTTGGCCGCCGTTTGCAGCACGGCCAGCCCGGTGCCTTGCACAAACAGGCCCAACAGAAACAGTTCGTAGGTGCGCGTCATCGCCGCCGGAATAAAGAGCAGCGCCCCCACGGCCATCACCAGCAGGCCGATGGACATGCCGTTTTTGAAGCCCGTGCGCTCCAGCACCCACACCGACGGAATGGCCATCACCAAATAGGAGATGTAGAAGGCAAAGGCGACCAGATACGACTCGAAGTTGTTGAGCTCGCACGCAATGCGCAGGTACGGAATCAACACCGAGTTCGACCAGGTAACGAAGCCGAAGATGAAGAACAGCGCCCCGATGATGATAATTGACCGGGTTTGTTGCTGCGTGGCGGCGGGCGCCGCTACGGGGGCCGTGGTGGTTGGGTTAGTCATGTCGCAGGAGTTGACGTGGCACTAGGATGTCGGGCATTACTGCACCACTATTTCGTCGGCGAACAGCCACGCCCCGGCTTTCTTGGCGCCGGCGCTTGCCGGCGCGGGCGGCGCGATTTTGGCCGTAATGCGAACAAACCGGGCTTTCGTCTTCTTGAAGTCCGCCTTCACCTCGGTGATGTTCGGGCCTTTCCCTTCAGACGCCGCCGTAACGGGCTTGGAATACACTGGCTTGAACTTTTTGCCATCCTTGGAAACGGCGATTTCCACGTTGGTTGGCAGGAAAATCTCCGAACCCTCGTTTCGCAAAAAGCTGCTCTTCACCGTATTGATTTCCGTTGCTTGGTTCAGGTCCAGGGTCGCCACCAGATCGGTGCCCGAAAAACCCAGCCATTGACCATCCGTGGAACTGGTAGAACCTTTCTGGCCATCGACCAGGGTTAGGACGCCTTTACCTTGGTAGCGTTTATTGGGCGCGCTGGCGAGCTTGAGCGGCGAGGCAAACGCTTTGTGCGTGGTCAGCTCCGTGGTTGTGACTCGGCCCACCCGTTTGCCGTTCTCAAAGGAAGCCGCTTTAATAACGGCCGAAGTCGGCACGGCAAACGGTGCTGTGTAAACTTGGCTGGCTGCGGTTGGCTCTGAGCCATCCAGGGTATAAACCAGTTGCGGGCCAGTGGCATCCGATTGCATTGAAACCATGGCCGCGTGCTGAACGGTGTCGATGGCCAGCTCCTGGCGCACGGTGAAGGCGCTTCTGGCGTAGTTGGCGCCCATGGCCTCGTAGCGCTGGTACTGCGTCTGCATCCGCTCCTTGAAGCTCGGCCAGTTCTTCTCACTGGCTGGCGTCCAGACCACTTCGGCCAACGCCGACATCCGCGGAAACACCATGTACTCTACGTGCTTCTCCGTGCCGATGTATTCGGTCCAGAGGTTGGCCTGCCCGCCTATAATGTACTTCTTTTCTTCGGCCGTCAGGTCTTTGGGGGTCGGCTCGAAGGAATACACCTTGGAAAGGGGCAAATAGCCACCAATCGACAAGGGCTCGACGCTGGCCACGTCCTGCGCGTAGTCGATGTAGACGTGCGAGCCGGGCGTCATCACAACGTTGTGCTTTTGCTTGGCCGCCGCAATGCCGCCTTCCATGCCGCGCCACGACATCACCGCTGCGTTCGGCGCCAGGCCACCCTCCAGAATCTCATCCCAGCCGATGATGGTCTTGCCCTTGGAGTTCACAAACTTCTCCATGCGCTGCACGAAGTAGCTCTGCAATTCGTGCTCGTCTTTGAGGTGCTCGGTTTTGATGCGCGCCTGGCACTTGGGACAGGTTTTCCAGCGGGTTTTCGGGGCCTCATCGCCCCCAATGTGGATAATCTTGCTGGGGAACAAGGGCATCACCTCGCTCAGCACGTCTTGCAAGAAGGTGAACGTCTGCTCGTTGCCAGCGCAGAAAATATCGTCGAATACGCCCCAGGTGCGCTCCACTTTGAACGGCCCGCCCGTGCACGACAGCTCCGGATAGCCCGCCAGCGCCGCTACGGCGTGGCCGGGCATCTCAATTTCGGGCACCACCGTGATGTAGCGGTCCTGCGCGTACTTCACCACCTCTTTAATCTGCTCCTGGGTGTAGAAGCCGCCGTGGCGGATGTTGTCGTACTGCGAATCGGCTTTGGCGTTGGTATAGCGCCCAATCAGGCTACCGTCGCGCCAGGCACCTATTTCTGTCAGCTTGGGGTACTTCTTGATTTCAATGCGCCAGCCTTGGTCATCCGTCAGGTGCCAGTGAAAGGTGTTCAGCTTGTGCATCGCCAGGTAGTCGATGTACTTCTTCACAAAATCCACGGAGAAGAAGTGCCGGCACACGTCCAGGTGCATGCCCCGCCACTCGTACCGCGGCTCGTCTACAATCTCCACCGCGGGCAGGCTGGCCGTGGCCCCGGCTCCTTGCGTCGGCAGCAATTGCCGGATGGATTGCATCCCCATGAACACCCCCTGCGGCTTGCTGGCGGCCAGCACCACCTGCGTCGGCTGCACGCTGAGCTTGTAGCCCTCGGTTCCTAGGGTATCCACTGGCTCCAGCAGGGTTAGGTAAATCCCGCCGGTTGCACGCTTGCCGGGCACGGCCGGCACTACCTGGGGCTGCACGCCAGCGGCCTTCTTTATCTCCTGGCTCAGCGTCTGGCCAATTCGATTCAGCTCCGCATTCTTGGCGTCGACGTAAATCTTGGTGCCGGCGGTGATGGCAAAGCTGCCGCTGCCGGCGGTTAGGCGCGCCGGCTGGGGGATGATGGCAATAGTTTGCTGACTGGTAATAGGTTGCTGGCTATAAGCTGGGCCCGTGGCCAGCATCGTACTGCCGATCAGGCCTAGGGACGCCGCAAAAGACGCCAAAGTTTTCTTGCTCATAGGGAAAGCACGTTGTGAGTAGTAGGGAAAAGCTCTTGCTTCATTTTGCACAGAGCGGCGGCACCCAAAATGGCCGCGTTATCGATGGTGGAAGGCGCAATAACCAGTTGTGGACTCAGCATGTCGAAGGGAAATTCCCGTACGCTCTCCTGCATGCCTCCCTGGAAATACTCGAAGCATTTGCTAACAGATCCGCCCAGGAAAATAGCTTCTGGAGAGAGGGCAAACAGAATGGTTTTGATGGCGTTGCCCAAGTGCCGGCCAAATTCAGTGAAAACCTGTAGGGCTTCCACGTCCTCGAGATTGGCCAGTTGGTGCCACTGTTCACCTGTTCGGCCAGTATGCTGCAGGAAGAATTTGCCGCTGCAGTAGTCTTCAATGGTTTTGTCGCGGTACGGCACGCACCCGAATTCGCCGGCGCTGGAAAACGAGCCTGAGTACACATCATGGTTGATGATAATACCCGTGCCAAACCCGGTACCGAGGGCAATACCTACCAGATTGGTAAAGGGCTTGCCCTGCCCGTACACTTTTTCGCCGACGGCAAAGGCGTTGGCATCGTTGGTGATATATACTGGCTTGTTGAAATGGCTGACCAGGTGCCGCTTTAAGTGGACTTGCTGCCAAGAAGGGATATTCTGCACGTTGTGCACGATGCCCTTTTTCTCGTCTACCAAGCCCGGCACGCCGATACCGATTCCTACCACTTCCGCGCTATCAAATGCTTCGAGGTGGTACACCAATTCGGCTAGAATCTGTTCTTTGGGCGCAGTAGCACAGGTTTTGAAGCGTGTTTCCTGAATAACTTCCCCATCCCGCACAACGCCGACCTGTATCTTGGTCCCGCCGATATCTACTCCTATATACGTGTTGTTGGTCATACAATTAGGACACGGGGCTCCCCCATTTTCCTTGGAAAACGAAGGCGCCTGCTGGTGAATAAGAAGCCTGAAGTGCTAGGCTAAGTCCCACAGCCAAGAGTGTTTTGGCTGTTGAACCGACCTACCTAAAATTGCCACCGGACGAAGGCTTCCATGGCCTCGTAGTTGGCTAGTCCTAGCTTATCGTATTGGTGAGCCGTTTCACGATTACGCTGCTCGGCCCGCACCCAGAACTCGCGCAAATCGTCGCCAGGAAACACCGGTATATCCTTCTGCGACTGATGCTTGAAGATGGCGTTGCGCTTGCGAAGCACCTCCTGCGGCGACAACGGCACGGCCATTTCAATTTCGTAGGGCTTGAACTCGTGCCAGGCCCCGCGGTACATCCACACCCAGCAGTCGGCCACCCAGGCCTCGGTTTGCTGCAAGCGGCGCAACGCCTCCGTCACAATGTTGAAGCATACAATGTGCGTCCCGTTCGGGTCGGCAAAGTCGCCGGCCACAAACACCTGCTGCGGCTTCACCTGTTGCAGCAGCTGCATAGTCAGCTCAATATCCCGGTCGGTTACGGGGTGCTTTGTGGTCTTACCCGATTCGTAGAAGGGCAGCGCCTGGAAATGAATATGATGGTCGGGCAAGCCAGCGTAGCGCGCGCCGGCAATGGCTTCACTCTTGCGAATGAAGCTCTTCACGTTTCGGTTTTCCTGGGTGTCGGTCTGGTTGGGCTGCTTCTGCTGAATGAAGCGGCGCATGTCCTCGTAAATCCCCTGGAGCTGGCTGGTGTCTTTGCCGAGGCTGCCCTCGAAGTCAACGGCAAACTCCATGTAGCGCAGCACGTCATCATCCCACACGGCCGTGTTACCCGAGGTTTGGTAGGCCACGTGCACGTCGTGGCCCTGGTCGATGAGGCGAATGAACGTGCCGCCCATCGAAATAACGTCGTCGTCGGGGTGGGGCGAGAAAATCAGGGTGCGCTTTTTCTCGGGCAGGGCCCGTTCCGGCCGCTGCGAGTCGTCGGCGCCCGGCTTACCGCCCGGCCAGCCCGTAATGGTGTGCTGGATCTTATTGAAAATGTGAATGTTGATGTTGTAGGCCGGCCCACGCTCGGTAGCCAGCTGCGCCATGCCGTTGTTATTATAATCTTCTTCAGTAAGCTGTAAAATAGCCTTACCCAGCTTGTTGGAAAGCCAGATAACGGCCTTCTTAATTAGCCGATCACTCCATACGCAGTCTTTCACGAGCCACGGCGTATCGAAGCGCGTCAGCTCGGAAGCCGCATCTTCGTCTAGCACAAATTCCACGTTCTCCGCCAGCTGCAAGTAGGTAGCGGGTACCTCACCCGATACTTCGCCTTCCACGGCCTTTTTGATGATGGACGCTTTCTTGCCGCTCCACGCCATCAGAATAATCTCGCGGGCCTTGAAAATGGTACCGATGCCCATCGTAATGGCCTTGGTGGGCACGTTCTCCTTGCCGCCGAAGTCGCGCGCGGCGTCGCGGCGGGTGAGGTCGTCGAGCGTGACCAAGCGCGTGCCGCAGTTGGGCGCCGAGCCGGGTTCGTTGAAGCCCACGTGGCCCGTCCGCCCAATGCCCAGTACTTGCAAATCTAGCCCGCCGTATTCCTCGATCTGCTGCTCGTAGTTGAGGCAGAACGCCGCCACCTCCTCCGCCGCCAGCGTGCCATCCGGAATGTGGATGTTCTCCCGCTTGATGTCGATGTGGTCGAACAGGTTTTCGTTCATGAACGTCACGTAACTCTGCGGCGCCGTGGGCGGCATCGGGAAGTACTCGTCCAGGTTGAAGGTCACCACATTGCGGAAGCTCAACCCCTCTTCGCGGTGTAGGCGCACCAGTTCCTCGTACACGCCCACCGGCGTAGCGCCAGTAGCTAAACCAAGCACAGCCTGTTGCCCGGCGCGTTGCTTGCGTCTGATTAGGTTGGCTATCCGCTCGGCCACCTGTACGGAGGCCACCTCCTTGGTAGGATAGACGGATACGGGAAGCTTCTCGAATCGAGTTTCTTCCAGAAGATTCAATCGGGTCTTGAAGGGGAGCACGGCGTTCGGCATCAGAAAGGGCTAGGGAGTTTTAAAAGGGTTTATAGCGTTTGAGGTAGGGCGTAGTGAAGAGGGCAGCCGAACGGAAGCGGCGCCTGGCGGCAAAAAGCGGGAGTATGCGGGATTATGCGGGCTCTAGGTAGCTTTCGAAAATGTTTTCCATTACGGTGGCCACCGAGCCCAGAATCACGGCGTTGCTGCCGAGTTCGGATACCACAATGCTGGTTTTTTCCCGGAGTTGGGTCATGCAATACGTGTTGATGGATTGCTGAATAGCGGGCAGTAAAAACTGCTTGGCTTCAGCAACTTCACCCCCCAGAATAAGTAGCTCGGGGTTGAAGAGTTGAATCAGAATGGCAATGCCTTTGCCTAGGGTGGTGCCAACTTCCGCCAGGATATTGATGGCAAATTGATCCCCCGCGGTGGCTGCGTTAACGACCTGTTCCAACTGCAACTGTTGGATTTCCGGCCCTGTTAGCTGGCTAAGCTGGGTGCTGTGACCGTCCTGTATTCCTTTTTTTGCTAGGCGTACAATAGCACTGCCGGAGGCCGCTGTTTCCAAGCAACCCCGCTTGCCACAGTAACACAGCACGCCGCCTTCCACCAGCGGAATATGACCGAACTCGCCAGCAAATCCTGAAGTACCACTCCGAAGCTTGCCGTCCAGTATTATTCCCATCCCCATGCCCCAGTCCATGGAAAGCACCAGCACGTCACGCCGCCCATGCGCCAGGCCGAAGCGGTATTCTGCCAAGGTGGCACTTTTGGCGTCGTTTCCAATGAACACTGGCTTGTTGAATCTGCGTTCGAAGAGCTGCTGCAGCGATTCTGTCTCTTTTGTGGTGCGCAGATACGTGTGGTTGATCCCATCTTTCGAAGAAATCAACCCCGGCATACTAATGCCTATGCCAACCAACTTTTTGGTATCAATTCCTGAGTTCCGCACCAGTTCGTTGGCATGCTGGCATATTTGATTTAGGGTTCCCAAGTCTTCTGTCAGTTCAATAGCAATAATCTGTGCTTGCTCAACAACTCTGTTATTATTGTCAAACAGAGCCAATCGGGTTTTGTACTGCTCTATCTGTATGCTCAAGACAAACAACGAACGGTCGCAAAGACCATAGAGGTCCGGCTTGCGCCCCCCTAGCGATTTACCCCGACCCTGCTTTTCCACCAAGCCTTCGGTTGCCAATTCGTTGAGAAGGGCAGTGGACGTAGGCGAACTAATGTTGAACCGGGTGCAAATATCCGCGTTGGTTTTAGCGCCTTTTATATACAAGTGTTTGACTATCATTAGCTTGAACACATGCTTCTTGCGCTCACTATTGCTGAGGCGAGCTACATGCGTTGCCTCTAAGGCTAACAAAGAATCCATCACTGGTTGGGCTTAATAGTTTGCAACTTATAGAAGTTATTTTGCTAAGACAAAAAACTTTTATAAATTTTTCATAAAAGATTTGATGGATACGTTTGGCTGGTAAGTGAGTAAGTATGGATTCACTTACCAAGTAATCTCCCTTTTTCATGGGCACTAGTAGTACTTGTCTTCACAGAGTTGTCGGAGTACGAAGTATGTAGAAACACTAAAAACAGCTTGTCAAATCCAACTCAGCCCCGTGCAGCTACATGTATAGACACTGGTATATGTACTTATGCAAATGGGAAATTGGTTAGCTACCCTCAACCCGTCTGCCTTGGAATCCCTGGTAATAGAAACTGATTGTCAAGTGCGACAAGTCATGTAGCAGATAAAGCAAGACATGAAGGCAAGCAAACTCCGACGGCTTCGTAGCTGTACCCCATTCAGTAGCTCTACCGATCGCACATTTCTATTTTAACTGGGGCCCATCTTCCTTATTGGTAGGCCAGCGGGAACTAGGTAGCAAACGAACGCGAAAGAGGAAAGTACGCCTCCCAGACCCCAAAACTATATCCCACTGCCTTGATGAGCCATCCAGAAAATTCACTGCCTGCTCCGTTGCCATACTATGCTATATCCTACGACGATAGGCCACCCTTACTGCGGGGCGAGGGGGTGCGACCGCTGAACGCCGAGGAAATCACCGAGACGTGCGAAGTATTGCTGGCTACGGCCCTTTACTACGGCTGCCCATACTGGCTGCTGGATGGCCGCTCGCATCAGCAGGCTCAGCCTCAAGAGTTGCATGAATGGATGCGAGAGGAGTACTTCCCCCGGGTTCAGGCTGAGTTGCAGGGCCAGCCCTGTATTGCGTTTCTAGTGCCCCTCTTTGTCTGGACAGGAATAAGTCAGCAAGGCTACGCGCAAGTGGTCGATGCGTCGGTGCATGGCGTTCGCCTAGGGTGGTTCACGCAGGAGAACCAAGCCCTACCTTGGCTAGCTCACCAGCGCACGCTGCAGTATAGATAGTCCTTTAGCACTACGGCAACGGCAACCGTAAAGAGCCGGCGCGTGGGAGCCGTTGCGTACCTATCCGCCGGGCAGAAAGTAGCCACTTTTGAGGCTAATAGCACTACCTGTAGAACAGTTTCCATCGAAGTGCTGGGGTGACGAGTACCATTCGATTTGATGGGGCGAGTGCGTATACTCCACCAATTCGTTGATACGCGGGTCCGTTACTTGCAGCAAGCTACCGAATCTGTTGCAACCAGTTGCAGGCCGTGGCTAAGTCCTCGAAGGAAACAATGAAGGGCTGCGTTGCATACTCTAGTGTTCTATCCAGCGAATAGCGCGCTAGCCATTGCTTGGAGTAAACGCAAGCAATGTAACAGACTCCCAGTTGCGCTAAGGAAGAAAAGAGCGTTTCACCCGCCCACTGTTCGCGTCCATCCCACCCGCTCGTAACTTGCTGTGTGTTATTCAGAAGTTTTCGGTAAGGATACGCTTTAACGCAATCTATCAGCAATTGAGCACTTTGGGCTGCGGTATCGACCTCATGTATTCCGTGCCAGTTCGCATACAGCCACTGGTTATTTGAGTCCTGGTAGACGGTTAAGGCTGAAGTTGCGCCTAAAATCAAGAGTGTAGAATCATCTACCATGCTTCCGGCTGTGATCGGCCTCATTGCCAATTCGTTTCCGAATATACTAGTATTCACTAGTTAAAGCGAGAACTCAACTGCGGGAGAGCAACCCATCTTGGCGCCTTACTTGAACGGGCAAATTTGGCGTTTTATTGGGTCGGAGATAGGATGTAGTTTTTACTTTTTACTTGTCGGGGCAAGCAATAATGCTGCCTCCGGTAAGTCCACCTCCGGCTCGGGGGGTGTTTTGGTAGCACTCTTGTCTTCAGGTGTAGCTAACTGGAAGCGGAAGGTGATGCTGACCGGGACTCCTCGTTCTCGATTCACCCAGTAGCTAAAGGGCAAGTCGGTATCCGCGCATGCCTGCTGGGCCCAACACCTTGCTGTTGGAATTAAGGCCAAATGCCCCTCCCTCCTACTCTACCTGGAGTACGAACCAGCAATAGGCATACTCTTCAAGCAGTATGTTTTAGTACAAATTCTTTGCCCGCAATTGCGTTTAAATACCATTTTGACCCATAGAAGTCGTGTTATTCCTTGTTTTTATACTATTTCTTGTTTTTTGTATCTCCTGAATTTTGTACTCTTATCCCCTTTTACTGCAGGTTTAAGTTATACCCGATTTGCTCATGCTTACTATAGTAAAAAACTAGCCTCTATCGGAGCCTAATGTCAATCGTTGTTAACGAAACAAGATACTGTACACCATTATTGCTTTACTACCCATTGTTGCCCCTCGGCATTTTCTATCAGGGTGAAGCCTTGATCTAAGTACACTCGCTGTACATGCTCTTCGAATGTGGCATCGGCTGTTTTTTTCTTTTCTACCAGGGTTTGATATACAGGCTGCAACTCCTCCAACCGAAAACGGATAGGATCATTACCTTTCTCAACCACTCCCGGTCGCTGCTGCCGACGCTCCTGCAGCTGCTGATATTCTGCTACCAGATGACGTTTAGTGATTGCTGTGAATACCGAGCCAGCTAAACTCTTCACCTTACCAAGGCGGTGCTTTTCACGTTGCGCCTTTACAACGAACAAGACGTAGTCCGGCACTATCTTTCCTTGCTCTACCAGTTCCAGGATAGTAGCCAAACTGCTGGGCGCTAAGCCCACTTGGTATAACACTTCCTGCCAGCCGCTAAGCGGGGGCAACACGGCCTCGGTGGATAATGGAATCTGCTTGAAAAGAAACCGAATCTGCGCTACACTCTTGCCCTGGCGGATTAATTCATATTCAAAAGGCAAGTCAGTTCGGCTCAGTTCTTCCTGCGCCCGATCCAGTACCCGCAGCCGAAACAGGGGAAACTGCTTGTACTGCCCATCCAAATTCAACAACCCTTTTAGCTCGTCCACACCCATTACCCGGTTGCCAAACGTGGAATATTCTTTTAGCAGCCAGTAGATGCGGTAGGAATGCGGACTTTTCAGCTTCAACAGCTGCACCACCTGCGCCTTGGTGAAGTTTCGCTGCAGTTGCAGCAGATAAGGCATTACTTCATCGTTGAACCGCACACGCAGTGCTCCCTCCTCTCCTCTGTACTTGGCATACGCCATCAAGGGGATTTTATCGAAGTCAGGGGCCATGGTGCGCCGCTCTTTTCGCTGCGAAAGAGTTGGCCGCTCGATATGCAGAATGCGGCTTACCAGTTGGTCACACATCCCCGCTACCTGCTGGTAATCTTTGCTACTCGGCCTCCTACCTGACAGGGCGACAATCTCGGTGAGGGGAATACACATCTCCCGGAACTCGTTGTCGTCGCGGCCGATGCGCGAGAGCATAGCCATAAACAGCCGCATCTCTACCGTGCTTAAATCAAAACGCGCGTTTACCAGCGCGTTGTGCTGGACAACAATTTTACTATTGGGTTCCTCGGGAGGGATGGCATCGAAGAGAACAGTTTGCATTATCACGCGCTAAACAGGAAGCGAAAGATGCAAAAGAATCCCATCTATTACAACCCAGGTTTTTTGTAATAGAAACAACTCGTCGCACCAGTGTACCTCGAGCGTTTATTTCGTGCTTTGGTAATAGCTGCCAACCACCATGTGGCTCCCAGCCTACCCCGTTTGCACGCTTGGTCGTGGTTTTTGTAATAGATCACGTGGTTTCTGTAATAGATCGTCGTGGTTCTTGTAATAGATTGTCGTGGTTCTTGTAATACATGGCTCGTGGTTTTTGTAATAGATTGTCGTGGTTTCTGTAATAGATCGTCGTGGTTCTTGTAATAGATGACCCATATAAGTCGTTGCTAAACAACTTGTTATAGCACCCGTAAACCTTATAAACCTTATAAAGAAAGGAACAACCTATTTAAAGGGGAAAAGAGGTCGCTTTTTTTAAGGGAATTATATAACGAGAGGGGATATAGAATTTACCCAACATGTGTAAGGACTATAGTGCGATCAAGAGGTAGGTTTCATTGCGGCGCGGCGCGCTCGTGGTTTTTGTAATAGATGAAGCGTGTTGCCGGGAGGGTTTGCAGGATGTATCTATTACAAAAACCACGAGCCAGCCCCCTCCCCTCCCCTCTTTGGTCTGGTTGGACGAACTATCTATTACAAAAACCACGACGAACTACCTTGTCAGTTGCTACACGCAGGTTCTCGGAGCTGGTGGCAATAATTCGCGCGTCGGTTGTCGTGGTTTTTGTAATAGATGCAGTAATGACGGAGTAAGACTTCTAAGAGCAAACCAGCGGCAACTCATTTGGTACTAGGCTGGTTGGGCAGCAGCCAGCAGCCAAGGGAACCCGCCAGCCGCGTGTATCTCCTTTACGCCCGCAAGACGAGCGAGCACAATGGGTAGGCAGCAAAAGGCTCGGTTGGTTGTTGGTGACAAGGGTTGCGCACTACCCGACTTGGTAGCTGGCGATCCGAGCGTGGAAGCTAGGCCCTACTTCAGCCACACGTAGCAGTGTGGCTCCTCCCCTGTCTAGGCTTGGCAACCTACCACGTGTGGAGTTTTTGCCAGCCATTGGGGGCCTGCTGTCCTACTGGCCAGCCTGAATCGTTGACAACTTCTTCACAGCAGTGTAGGCCAACGCCTCCGTTCCTGTGTGCCTCACACAACTGAGTTCAATCCCCGAAACCCCGGCTAACAAGTGGCCTCCCGTTACGCCTTGACTTGCCGGGCACGATGTAAGTAGTGAAGCTACTTGTTCCTCCCTTCCGCGTGAGGGTACACTTTGCCACCCTGGCGCGATTTCCACTTGTTTCAAGCTTCTGGCAGGTAAGCAAGTGCAGGAATACAAGTTTAATGAGCGAAGCGCAACGGTGGAAGCCACCTATATAGTAGCGCCTTAGCCGCCCCACCTATCCTCCTGCGGCATGATATCCTTGGCAATATGCGCATCGTGTTACCCCTGTCCAGGAGGGCATTTTACTTCAACGGTGATAACAGTACTAGAAGATAAAAGCTATAACTTACTTATAGATAGAGTATTACAATTGATTTGTAGCTTTTTGTAGCATTTGTAATTAGTGTAGTAGCAGTAGTGTATGTAATAACTGTAGTAGTTGTATCACTTGATACAAATGTAGTGGTTGTAGCAACTGTAGTATACGCATATACTGTAGTAGCTGTAACTACTACACTACAAAGTAGTAGTTGTAGTAACTGTATAGTTCGTATCGTTTGTATTTATTATACTACTGAGTAGTAGTTATAGCACAAGTAGTGGACGTACTAAAAGTAGTATTGGTAGCACGAGTATCAACTGTAATTGGAGTAGCGATTGTATTGCTTGTAGTAGATTATGATATATTGCAACGCCTAAAGCACACGTTCTGCGCAACCCTTATCATTATGCCAACAACCACTCAGGAACGCTCTTGTCGCGTGATTGCCATCACCAACAACAAAGGAGGCGTTTGCAAAACAACGACGACAGTTGCAGTCGGCGCTCAGCTCGCGGATATGGGGTACAAGGTTCTGCTTGTCGATCTTGATCCACAAGCCAACCTGACCAAGCATCTCATAGACCCCAACACGGAGTTTGAGATTGCCTTGCATACGGGGGATGTACTAGCGGGGTCCGCATCCATGCAGGAAGCTATTCTGGCGTATACTCCCAGTATAGAACAGCCCAGTGAGTACACGCTGCATTTCGTGCCGGCTTCTTATTTGATGGACACGTACGAAAGCGCGCTTCGAAAAAAACCAGATATGCCCAACCTACTGCGCAAGGCCTTGCGCCCGGTACGGCCGCACTACGACTTCATTTTGCTGGACTGCCCCCCCCAAATGTCAACGTATACTTATGTTGCCCTGGTGGCTGCTGATGGATTCTTTGTGCCTTCCAAGCCGGCCACCTTTAGCTTCGACGGAATCAAAAATGTCTGTGAGGCGGCAGAAGGAGTACGGGATCAGCTTAATCCAGGCCTGCAGTTCCTAGGCGTCGGCATCATGACGTACAACCCCAGAATTGCCAGCAACGCCGAAAAGCTGGCCGTAAGCCGCATTGAAGAGTACGTAAGTTCTTCGTATGGATCCGACTACATGCTGGGTAACGTCCGAGTCGACAAGACAATAGAAGATGCCCAGTCCAAAGGGCGCATCATTTCCGAGACTGGGCTCGACACCCGGGTTGGCAGGGACTATCGCGACCTGACCACTAAACTACTGGAAGTCCTCAACTAATCTTTTCTACAATGGCATCGGATAATAAGCTCTCCCCTCGCAAACAATCGCTGGCCCCAGTTGCCCCCCGTTCGGCTCCTGCCCGGGTCTTTTTTCCTCCAATAGATAGTGATCAGGAAACGAACGAGCAGGAATCCGCCCCGCAGATACCACCTCCGGCAGCAATAGCTGCGCCAGCCGCCGAGCAAAAGGCGGCTGGGAAAACAAAAGATCCCAAACCACTTATGGTCCCGCGGGCAATCCGAATATCGCCCGAGAACTTAGATAAGCTGGCTGATATGCTGGATACTGCGCCCCGGCACGTGACCAAGCAAGTGTTGATAGACTTCATCTTAACAGACTTCTTTAAAAGAAGCCCGGAACTACCGGAACAGCTTCGTAGAAAAGGCTAGTAGCAGCATAGGGTAGGGGAGGAGCAGACCACGAACGGTTCGACCGGGAAGGGCCTGAATTTCTAGCTAAGTCCGGCTTTACTTCGCATGAAACGTAGTTACTCAGTAATAGGTAGGCGACAATATAAAACAGGCCAGGGTACAGCACCAAGCTGTACCCTGGCCTGATCATCGCCCCACGTGTGGCACCGCGACGCCAGTAGCTTAACGTTTAAGTTTGCGGACCTTCAGAATACCCTCGTTTGTCACGGGGAAGGTAAGATGACGGCCACCGCCGCGCTCGAACATTTTCACCACCGGTTTTTGTCATCGGGGATGGTGAACTTGTGCAGCATGTACACCTGCTCCAGGCCGCCCGGCCCAGGAATCACGGTCTGACCCGCATTGTAGACAAACAAGGGCGCTACCTCTGATTGCTGCAGTGCCGTGCATGTAGTCAGCTTCTTGTCACGAATGTAGAATTCAATGAAGTCCACGTCGTAACTGCTGTTGGACTTGTTATAAAGGTAAATGGGCAAGCGGAACAGATCGTCCGTAGTGTACAGGCCTTTCGGCACCAAAGCAATCAAAAAGCCGTTGCGCGGGATCAGGCGGCCTTCACGTTGAACGTCGGCGAACAAGCGCATTTCCACCCAGCCATCGCTAAGAGCTTGCAGGTGCGCTAAACCAATGCCATCGATAATTCGCAGAACCGACAGGCCAGTCGGTTAGCCTTGTCCTGCATCGACAAGGACTCTCGCTACAGCAGATTGCCACGGAACTTAATGAGGCCGGCTTCCGCACCCGCCGTGGTCAAGCCTTCTTTAAGATGTCAGTGCAACGCCTGTTACACCGTCCTACTGCGTAAAAAGAATCTTCTTTAAGCACCAGAGAAAATACTCCACATAGGTGGTGGCAATAATAGGCAGAATGTGAAGTCCAGAATCCTGTTTTACAGCAGAATGTGACGTGCGGTTAGGTATCAAAAAGGAGAGGTAATATAAGGTGCAAAAAAGCAATTTTATATATAACTATTCCTTCAGCGCAACCGCGTTATAAATACTATTTATTGGATAAGTTATAATAAAAGCGTTTTTGTATAATTTAATAACATAACATTTTGTTTATCAATGATTTATTGACAGTGCACAGAATATAGAGTTCTGTGCACTGTGTATCAAAAATGATCAAAGAATCAGACAACTACACTATTTTATTTTATATAACTTTTTTGTTAATATGACTTATAATTACAATATTAAAAAAGTTATAAAAATACAAGTTGTGTCATTTAAAAAAGCTAAAAAATGCCATTAAAGTTAGTGGCGTGATTGGAATAGTTAAATTACAATGAAGTATTTTTTTGCTAAATTTATTGAAGTATTCATATAAGAACTTGCATACTTTTGCAGAAGTTTAGTACTCACCACTTCACTTCTCCTAATGCTTGAGATAACTCTCCCCCCTCAACTCACTAGCGCTCTGGCCGCTCATTCTACCATCCGATACTGGCTGAGAAAAACCTTTACTTGTGACCGATGCGCAAGTACGATTGAAGCCTATGCCTATGCGGTACAGGACTACCTCCGATTTTGTGCGCCCCATAAAATCAACTATGTCACGGCAGCTCAAGCCGACTTGCTAGCCTATTTAGCGGACCTTAAGAAGCGTCCTGTTAGTAAAGTTGTTAAAGGGGTCGTCGTTCACCGAACAGGATTAGCTAGCGCAACGCGGCGAAAATACTGGACCGCGTTGCAGATGTATTATCGCTATTTGCTGGAGGCGGGTATACGTGACACCGTTCCATTTGCTCAGCACGAACAAGCTCCCCGTAATCGCCACGGCAATCCGCGCCGGGGAGTAGTTCGAGTGGAAAAGAAATTGCCATGGCTTCCTAGGCAGGAGGAGTGGCACCGCTTCATGACCGGCATGAAAGAAGAGTCCTTACGCAATAATCTGATGGTGGCGCTAAGCTATGAATGTGCCTTGCGAAAAAATGAACTCTGTACCCTGCACGTTGCTGATATAGTGGGAACTACAATCACGTTGCGAGCCCTAAACACGAAAATGAAGAACGACCGACGCTGTTCCCAGTTCTCATCTAGTACGCGCGCTTTGTTGGACCACTATTTAGCTACCCGTCCCCAAGCCTCCGGTCACGGTAGCGAAGTGCTTTTTGTATCGGAATCGACTCAGAATCGAGGCCAACCGATTTCTGATGCTACGTGGCGAAAAGTGGTTGACCGGGTAGCTGCACGAGCGGATCTGCTGCGTTTTACGCCCCATACCCTCCGACGACTGTCAATCAACCATTTCGCCGATCAAGGCTATAGTTCAACGAGAGTGACCCGGCACGCTGGGCATGGCAATGAAGAAAGTACCAAGCACTATCGGCAGCACATGCCGGAGCAACTCATGGTCGGACTGGCTCGGGTTCTTACGCAGACCGCTATTACTAACCCACAGTAAGCTATATACCCTTATGCTCATAACTGAATGGCCCTCCCAACTTGTGCTGTTTGATCGTGCCGCAAGTTTGACGAACCATGAAAAGATTCTGCTTGCCACTTGGATCAACCACGCCCCAGCAGATAAACATAAAGCGCACCGGAACCGGCATCAGGAACTGCACCCGTTGCAACGGCTGATTCAACCCATCGAATCAATATTTGCATGCTGCAAGTACAACGACCCCAGCCTAAAATACAAATTCGCCTGTTGTGCCTTGTTACTCAAGGAAATGTATGAACGGCAAACGAGCATGTGGGCGTGGAGCGAAGACACATGGTTGGAAATCGTTGGTGTAACTCAACTGGAGTTTAGCGATCGGTATGGTGACTTCCGAATCGATTGGCTGCCCATGCTACCTACAGCGCATTGTTTGCGTCCAATTCTGGTGAATTGCGCATATCTAATTAAGCGGTTTCCGATCCATCAGGCTATTACAAATTGCCATATTGCCCAATCCGCTCGGCGTATATTAGGAGACAAAGCTATCAGCTATGCAATTGAGACGGTACGTACGGCTATGAGGGAAATGGGGCGCTCTGCCTATTATAATGTCCCCGGCTTGACCGAGTGCCTTTGCTTAGCCTTACTACTAAACCAAAAGCCAGAACTTGAGGAGCTTACGGTTGACCTTTTGAAGGAAGTCGCAGCTAAACCTCATTCGTACCAATCGCTGAAGCCCGCATGCGTGACAATTTCAGAAGCGCTTTATAGCTGGGGTATTCTTAGCGAAGTATTGCCACCGGTGGTTGGCGCTCCCCCGTTAACGGCCCGCAAACCAAAGGTGCCCGGTCCTAAAAGGCGTAAGGATCTCTTGCCACCTGAATGGGGAGAACTTCTTGATCGTTGGTGCACCGAATGCGGAAACGAACCACGTACGGTTGAGTCGCAACGCTCGCGCATCGCCAAGATTGTTCGTTATGTTGTAGATAAGTATCCAACCAAGTATCTGCCGCAGCAATGGAACGTCACCATCGCTCAAAATGTAGTGCAAGCCGTCGACGGGATGCGGGTAGGCGAGTGGAACAATCCTTCGCATGAGCGGAAGTCCGCTTTTGCTGGGGAAAAACTCAAGCCAGCGGTCAAGGCACAGCTTATCAATGCCATTCGTTGTTTCTTCACCTATGGGCAGGAGAATAAATGGTTTACGCTGCGGTTTAATCCACATGTTGATTTAAGAACTCCTAAGGAAATCATCGACGAGATTAGGCCGAATCCAAAAGCTATTGAAGATTCAATATGGGAGAAAGTGACGCAAGCCGCTTTAACTCTTGCCCGAGAGGATATAACAGTCTTAACTAAAGGGCTTAAAATCAATGAACACGAGGCTTCTTATCCTGCGGAGTTGGTACAGGCACTTGCTTGTGTCCTAGTGTTTGGTGGCCTACGGCGAGATGAAATCTTGCGGCTAGAAAGTGGATGCGTCCGGCTCCCCCCTCATCATGACCATGATTCGGAAGCCCGGAAGAGCACCTTAGCCCACATCTGTATCCTGAAAATACCGGTCAACAAGTCCTGCGGTGAATTTAGAAAACCAGTTGACTACCGCTTGCGAGCATTAGTTGACGCTTGGGAAGCCATCCGGCCTGCGGGGCATCGGCGCCAAGATAAAACGGCCAAAGGACTTGTTCATTTCCTCTTCGAATGGCGTGGTCGAAGCATTAGTGCGGCCTACATCAACCAAGTACTGATTCCGTTGCTATGCCGCAAAGCACGCGTAAATGACTACGACACGAAAGGGCGTATTCATTGTCACCGAGTCCGCGCAACATTAGCTACTCGCTACTATAAAGCGGGTTTAGGAACGGAGGAGTTGCGTCAGTGGCTTGGTCACGGAAACCAGGTGAGTCTCCGTAATTATCTTGATCTAGATGATGAATGGAATACTCAACAGCATGCTGAAGCAATTCGTGATGATAAGTCCTCTCTTGACTATGCAACTGCGCCCGATGCATTGCTCAACAATGCGTGTTCCCCGCATTTATTCGACGCTGACCAAGATTCCGAATTTGTTGAACAAGAAAAAGAGCCAGAGCCCGGCAACTACTTGGCCCATTTGTTCAACCTACCCAAAGTATCTAGCCAGGGCTTTGTATTGCGCGCACAAGAAAGTCTGGCGGATCTGTTGCGCAATGTCGATGTACCGGCGGATGAGCGGCGCCAACTAGCCACGATGAACAATGTGCTTATCCGTCTAGCAATGCGCTCGTAATCTGTACAAGTGGGTATAGTTTCACTGGTTCCAAAAGGGGTATGCCTGGTTTGGAACCAGTGAAGCTTAACTCAGGAAGATTGAGGTGGGTATTCCACCGTCAGCCGGACTGGGGTGGCATCTACTGTCGTGAAGATACTATCCTTGCTTTCGGTGATCCACCCATTCGTGATGCTCTCCTGCAAGTACGCTTGGGCTGGCTCAGAGAAACCCGGCAACAGGCTTTCCAATACCACTACACTCGCTGTATACGTATCAGGTAGCTGGGCCAGGCCAGCAAACATGTTGTTGAACCCAAATGCTTCAATCCTACTGATGACCCGAGCTTTGATAAACTCGGCGTAGCGTTCAGGATCAGCCCGGAGCGCGGCGAACAAAGCCTGTTCATAGGCGTGGCCTTCCGCCTCGGGGTCTGAGGCCGGTAGCGGAGCCGTGCTCGGTGCCTGCTCGCGCAGTTCTACGTCAATGACCACTTTGATTGTCTGTATGCGTACATCACTCATACTCGTAGCGAACGGAGGTAGGGGATAAAGAACTTTACACGCTAGGCAGATCCGACTACCAAGAGAATGGTAGCCTAAGTTGTCTGAATAGGTAAGTGCGCCCTGGTAAGAGGACGAAAAGCAAATATACTAAAGAGAATAGAATAAGGACCGTCCGGTCCTTGTGCTTCGCTTTGTCAATACCGGCCTTTGTCACGGCATGCCGGTACAGCAACAGTCTCCTTTCCTACGCGAGTTAGCCCGTCGTCTAAAAGCCGTTCGGGAGGAGCGTCATCTCACATTGCAGGAGGTGTATGATGCAACAGGTGTACATGTCAGTCGTCTTGAATCTGGTCGACGCAATGTTGCATTGCTTACCGTAGCAATGCTTTGCCGTTACTATCAAGTAGGCTTAGGAGTTGTCGTCACAGATTTGGAGCACCTACTAGTTGAAGAAGACACACACTAGAAAGCGTTACTTTACTAGCCGGCTATCCTCACTCAGTTTTGGTGGCAGCTAGATCGGCGGAATGATTAGCTAAAAGCAGGAGGTTATATTCCAAGGAGGTACGTGGCTGTTGCAGAAGTCGGTTTCCCTGTCCTAAACGCGTCAAACGTGAGTTCTCGCAAAGCGAGACGTTGTTTCAAGCGCTTTTTGAAGAAGACCATCCTGTACGTGGCGTGCTAAAACGATATCTTCGGATCATTCACCCGCGTGGCTTTCCCTCCGCTGGGCCTATCGCTCGTCTCTATTTCCTTATACTACCCTCAACCAATTGACTTGATGCGCCTGCTTTCCTTCTTCTTTCTGCTCTCCTTGCCCTTATTCGTTTCCTGCCAGCAGGTGGCTTCCTTCAATCAGCAGACGCATCACGTCCCCAAGCCCGTGTTTAACGTGCCGCAGCTGCTGACCAAAACTATCGAACAGGTGGCTTCACTCTTACCCATAGCCCGCCAAGAAGAGATTCCCCTACCAACGGTTGTCCTGCAGAATGGCCACACCATGCGCGAACGCTGCTTCCGGCAAGACACGCTCCAGCTGTTTGTCACCTACAGTGAGCAAACCCGCCAGGTGTTTCACGTCTTCCTGACCAGCGAGCACCAGCGAATAGGGGATTACCTACGCCTGTTACAGCTAGGCACGCTGGAAAAGACGTCCAACCGAATAACCCTGGAGCCTCAAGCCTTGGAGGGACGCCTACTCGCTTTCAAGGGCGTGTTTGTGCGTACGAAGCGCTAACTAGGGGAGATCCCGGACGCTAAGCCGTCCTGCTCGATGGGAGCGGTGGTTTTAGTTCTTGCCTTTCTTTCCCCTGGGCTTACGCGGTGGGGGAGCGGCAATGTGCTGCATGATCTGCAGGGCAAATTCGGCCGCCGGCACGCCACTCCGATCATCGAGCGCTTCGAGGGGCAGGACCACGTGAAAATCATCGCCCTCGATGCTGGCAATCTGGGCGCGGAAGGCGAGGGTGTAGAACGCGGCGGTGTGGTAATCGGTGGCGGCCAGCATCCTTTTATCGTCGCTCAGCAAGTAGTAGCAATTGGTGACGATATTGGTATGAAAGTACACGCTGCTGCTCGGCCGTTCGCGGCGCAAACGGCTGAGCAGGTCGGCAAAGGCAGCACCGGTAACAACGGCAGTGGTCTCCATCAGAAGACAAGTGTAGTTGTTTTTAGGCTTGGAGGCTAGTGGACAAGGTTAAGAAATTAAGCTGGCTGGGGTGTGCGCCACCCGACAAACCGGCCTTGCGCAACGTAACGAAGGTAGCGGGAACGTCAGCCTGCGGAGCTTAGCCGAGCAGTGCACCATGTTTTCTGGTGGAAGTATTAGTTGATTAAGCTAACTTCAGCCTGCTCGGCTTGCCTTGCCTCTTGTGGTAAACCTGTTTAGCTGGTTTATGCTCGAGGTCGGCTGGCCTTTGGCTCGCTCTGGTTGAAACGCAGCATGACTCCACACTTCATTTCTGTACTGGACAATCTGAGCGTGGCCACTTATGAAGGTGGCGACCCGGCCGGCTTGCCGCTTTTTTTTCTGCATGGGAACTCGCTAGCCGCCGACATCTTTGCTCGCCAATTCAAGGCCCCGGAATTGCAGCATTTCCGCTTGGTAGCCTTTGACCTGCCAGGACACGGGCAGTCCCCCCCCGCGCCGGGGCACTACGGCCTTGGTGCCATGCGGGCCACGGTTCTTGCCGCAGTGCAGAAGTTAGGGCTGGAACAGGCTGTGGCCGTAGGGCACTCCTATGGCGGCCACCTTCTGTTGGAGTTACTGCCGAACTTGCCCTCGTTGCAAGGGTTAGTGGCGATAGCGCCTCCGGTAAGTACCTTGGCCGATATGGAAGCAGCGTTTCCAATTAGTGATACGCGACTACTTTTTTATACGAGCGCCATAACATCATCAGAGGCCGAGGCGATGGCCCGTTACGCATTGGGGCCGTTAGCTCCAGCCTCACTGGTGGCATTGCTTGAGGCCGACGTTTTACGAACTGACGGCCGGATCCGATCGGAACTCACTGCCAGTATCGGTGAGCTAGGTGACGAAGTGGGCAACCTACACCGCACGGCTGTGCCGCTGGCATTTGTAACGGGTGAACAGGACCACTCCATGCGCTTACCCTACTTCGACACCTTGATGGCACCCAGTCGCTGGGGACCGTCCCAGCACCTGATTCCGGGTGCCGGCCATTCGCCTTTTCTGGAGAATCCGCTGGCCTTTAACACGCTGTTGCTGCAATTCGTCGCTGCTACGGCGCGGCGGGGTGCTGCAATTGATTCGTAAGGCTGAGCTCACGGTATCATCGTCCATCATGAGCTTACCCGCCATCCCCAACGTCATTGCGCAAGTTTGGCGTTATAGTCCTTTGTATAACGACCCGGACGCGCCCCCTTCAGCACAAGCCGAGGCGCTGGGGAGACGAATAGCCGAAAGCTTGCCGGAAACGCAGGCCCTTTACGTGGGTGACCACCGGGCTGGGGTCATTTCCTATGTATCAGCGGGCGTAGAGCGGCTGTTGGGGTACCCGGCCGACCGCTTTGGTATGTTGGCCTACGACCTCATTCACCCCGACGACCTGCCGCTGGTGGTGGAAGCATCGGTGCTCACTAACCGTTTCGTGGCCGAGCACAGAATCGGGCCGCGCTACGATGTAGTACTTTCCATTGACTTTCGCATGCGCCACGCCCAGGGCCACTGGGTACGGGTGCTGAGGCAGAACTTTGCGCTGGTGTGGGAACCGCGAGGAGGGCTCGTGGCAGTAGCTTCGTTGCTTACTGATATCACGGCCCACAAGCTTACCAACGACGTGCAGTTCCACCTGAACCTACCGGGATTTGCCGATTACGTTCGGCAACAGCAGCTGTCGGCGCTGCCGGTGGCACTGAGCCGACGCGAGCGCGAAGTGGCACTGCTAGTGCTGCAGGGGCTCGGCAGCCAGGCCATTGCCACGCACTTAGGCGTGAGTGTTGAAACGGTGAAAACCCATCGCCGTAATTTTCACCGCAAGGTTGGCTCACACGACTTGGGACGGCTCTTGCGGCACCTGCGGGCCGACGAGCAGATGGACTAGTTCCGCTCAGGCTTCCTTTCTAAAACAGGCACTTGCTGGCGCAGCCGACCGTCGTAAACGCGATTCGCAACCCGTGGAAGCGTCAGGCGGATTCACGGTCGGGTGAAAGCCTGTCAGCAGGCTGTAGATAGGCCAGCAATGCGTGGATGTTGCGGGAAGGGATTTTGCGGTGCAGGTTGCGGCGGTGGGCTTTGACGGTACTCTCGCGCAGGCCCAGTTGGTGAGCAATTTGCCGGCTGGTGTAGCCGGCTACTACCAAGGCAAGCACTTCGCGCTGGCGGGGCCTAAGGGCAGGTGTGCCCGGCGTGGGCAGCGACTGCACCCAATTGGCATGCACGCGCACCTCGTGCGTGAGCTTGTGGTGAGTGAGGTCAGTAAACAACAGCAAGCTTAGGGGGCCAGTGCCCAAGGGCATCACCTGGTGCAGCACCCGGCAGAAGTGGCCGCGGGCGTGGCGCAGGCGGTAATCGAGGGAAAACTGAAAGCCAGGCGGCGGGCAGCGGCCGCACAGATGTTCGCGCAGCATGGCCAGGGCCGCTATTACCGCTGGGGCATCGGCTGGGTGCAAGCGGTCGGCAAACCAGGTCCACCCGAAGGCATCGGCGGCAGGAAGTTCGCCCAGTAAGAACTTCGCGCCTGCACTTACCCACACCACGTCTTGGCGGTCGTGATCAAACACGCAGGCAAATTGCGTCATAAGCAACGTCGCGCCCAATTGTGGCCACAGGAGGCGTAGGGCTGCGGGTGGGGCCGGGTAGCCGGGGGAGCTAGGAGCCCAATAATGGTCGGCGAGGGATTCAGTAGCGGATGCCAAGGCAAGGGGTAGGGCAGAAGTGGAGTACTAGGCACGAAGCGGGTCAAGCAAACTGGGCCTGTAGCTGATAAGCACGATCCAGTCTATGAGTTAATATAAGCATCAAGGCTTTAATATAGCCTTACGTGCATGCTTTTATCTGCTATTCGACAAGCCGCGCTATTCCTAAGAGGTCTTATTCCACTCACGGTTGCGGCACGAACACACAGTAGGCTTACCCACAATTGGGTATTGCAACGTCTAGCAGGTTAGCGCAACTTTAGAGCTCCCGCTAACCACGACTTTTTGTGCTATGAACCTCACCTATACGCGCTTTCGGTCGGTTAGACAGCGACTGCTGCTGTGGGCAGCAGGTATGCTAGTGGGTACCTTTTCCTGTCAAAAGGATGAACAGGCACCAACCATAGCCAAACCAACTCCTGCTGTCAGGCCCAAGGCCGACTTTTCGTTTACTGTGAAAAACCCAGGTGTGCTGCCCACAACCGTCGGCTTCTCATCCTCGGCATCAAACGCAGCGTCACTGCAGTGGAGCTTTGCCAATGGGACAACTTCGTTGGAAACTAATCCAGAAGCTGTTTATCCTGCGGTTGGCACCTATAATGTTAAGCTAGTTGCTTCCAATCAAGCCGGGAAAGATAGTATCACTAAACAGGTAAGTATCACCCTTACCAAGCCTAAAGCCGATTTTACTTTTACAACGAGCAACCTGGAAGTACTACCCGTAACCATAACGACGACCAATACCACTGTGGGCGCTGCCGTTACCTATAGATGGTCGTTTGGGAACAGCTCTTCAACCCAACTCAACCCGACAACTGCCTTTACATCGGGAGGTATTTACACGATCAAGCTAGTGGCATCCAACGCGGGGGGCAGCGATAGTATAACCAAGCAAATCAGGATTTCTCCGTATCCACAAGCCTACTCTAGCTTCGATGCGCGGCTCCTCAACCTATATGCTTGGGAAGGAGCCAACGTGCTGCTCTTAGCGCGAAACAACACATTGAACCGGGCCACGATGTTCAAGTGGCTGAAAGCCATGGATGCCACCTATGCCTACTACAAGTTGTGCACTGGCAGAGATCCGGCTTTAAACCCACCTACCTACCTCAACAATCGCACAACCATAGCTGATGTAGCCACCACGTGTGGCGCAGGGTGCGGCTACTTAGGGGCAACCGGAATAGAGTTACAGAATACGTATTTTGATTTAACGTACAATGCGATTAACGCTACTAATCAGTATGATCAAATCCTTTTTTATGAATTCGGTCGGAATTTTTGGTTTTACGGTGGCAAACTAGCCTATAAAACCAACGACCCGATTACCACTGGGTACGCCGTGTTCATGCGCTTTATGGCCATGGAATCAGCCGGCGTAAACGGGGCTGCGTTCGGTCCGTGGACTTTCCCGACTTTCAGAGCCAACGTTGAAAACCTAATCAATATCTACCTAGCCACTCCATCACTCAACTGGGCAAATACGTTGGGGGTGGGGCAAGGTGTGCCAAACTCTGGCCTAGGAGCCACAGACTTGTTTGCCTCCTTTTGTTTTCGGTTACGGAGAGATTACGGTGGAGAACCCTTCATTCGTAACCTGTGGAAACAAGCGGGCTTGCGACCTAATGCTGTAACGACTCAGGATGCAGTAGACAACTTCTTCTTGGCCTCGTGCGCGGCAGCCAACAAGAATTTAACGGCTGTATTTCAATTATGGCGCTGGCCGCTCTCTGCCAGTGCCGTTACAGCCGCTTCGAATTACCCGTAGCGCCGCCGACTCACCACTGTATCGTCAGCACCGCTGGTCTCAGTTTGTACCGTAATCCTCGTCCGGTGTTACCGCCAAGCGAGTTACAGAGGCCGCTAACCTTGGTTACGTCTGAGCACAGGAAAGCCTGGGCAAAGGAGTAGCGCTGTAGCATATGACACAGAAAACCCTTTCAATGGCTGACGATGCTTTGCTGACGCCCTACTAAAAGTTTGCAGGTAAGTTTTTATAGAAATTGCACTTGCATTTAAGGAGGTTATCAACCTTTAATACAGGCACTTGCAGTTTATAACCTGGCCTTATGAAAATCACATCTCAACTCTGGAACCACAGCGGCCGATCAAGCCGGTGGTTGGTCATTGGCTTGTTTTATACGGCCTTGCTGTTGACTAGCTCGGCCTATAGTGGCACTCTTGAGGCCACCCTAAATAACGACGGCACGTTGTGGGCAGGAATTCGTGGGTCGTTAAGCGCAGTAAGGTACCGGCTAGAAACGGGGGTAGGCGGTAAGCTAGTATTTCGGGAAGGTATGGTTGAATCATCTGCGCTTTTGGGGTCTGTAGCCGTGCCAGACAACAGACTAAACGGTCTCGTCCGTGCCTTGGCGCTGGACGGCATCGGCAATCTTCACGTCGGAGGGAGTTCCATCACAACTGGCAGGGTGGCTGCCAATAATGGTAATCAGAATTACGGCACTGGCAAAGCTGTATTAGAAGCCAACCGGACTAATAATTCCGGTAAAGGAAGAGGCATTCACCCGGTTGGATTTAAGGTTGCAGTTTCGGCAACAGTTAAGGAGCCAAAAAAAAGTTATTGGCGAACCGGCTACCATATATCAGGCACAAGTGATACCATTTCTTATTATCTCACCAATGACAGCATAAAGTATTGGAAAGTGAATCCCCAGGGGATAACTACTTACTGCGGTCAAAGTGCGATTAATCCAGCAGTTGCAATGGACGATATTTATATTTTTAATTCAAACGGCAGTTTCTCTCATAGAGGGGGCACTATTACAACAGACCCCGTTCTCACAAACTGCGGCGACGGTGGTGACTACAGCAATACGTGGACATTCAATAACAACAAAACTTCTATAATCTTAGGGGGCAGGATTGAACTTAGAATTGTAAGAATAAGCGAAAGTAATTTAATTCTTATTACTCCAGACTCTAAGCTCGATTTAGTTTCCAATCAAAATAGCCCTGCCCTTACCGCTTACCACCTTCAGCAGGCTGGCGTCACCAATTCCCGGGTCGACCTGCACTATGAAACCACTAGAATGGTTAAAATAGGAGCCGATGGTACTGCGGGCACCCTTTTCAGCGTGGCTCGTAGCAGCGGTCAGAACTTCTCGTTTCGTTTACAAGAAAACCCCAGCAATGATTCAAGCGGTCCCCTAGCCGACGCGGCAGGATACCTCGTCCCGATTCTTCCTACGTCTAGCGCAGCGGAAGCCATATACCACCATCCTGCCTTTGTGAATGATACCGGGGCGCATAAAGACTTGCATTTGCAAGTAGTAGATAATGCTACTGCCACCGTGTTGGGCAATTATCCTATCCAAGCGGTGCGCCCACCACTGTTACTAGTGCACGGCCTTTGGTCGACCGGGGAAGAGGCGTTCCTGGGGCTGCGCACCAAGCTCGTGGAAGACGGCTTATATGAAAGTCCAGAACAGATTAGGTACGCCGATTACCCCGCCGACCAAAGTTTTGCCGCCAATGCATCCCGGTTTAAGTCTCATGTAAGCGCCAGCCTGCAGAACTACTCAAACCAAAAAATCTCTGTCTCGAAGGTTGACCTCGTCGGGCATAGCATGGGCGGCCTGCTCAGTCGGCAGTATATCCAAGGCCCTGACTACCGCCAGGATGTAAACCGGCTGATTACCCTCAACACGCCGCATAGCGGCAGCCCAATTCCTAACTTCATAAACAGCCTCTCCACCACAGCACGCGTTGGCCTTGTTGGGGCGTTGATTTTTCTAGGCTATGACCCGACCAATGGCGCTGTAGCCGATTTAAGCTACAACAGCCCCGCCATAGCTCGTCTCAACGCCTCGCCCAACACCAAAGGGGTAGGCCTGCATACCATTACTACCTACGTCACCTTAACCCCTCAACTACCCGTTGAGCAGCTACTCAATGGGCAATTCAGTTGGGGTGGGCTGCTTGTGGGCTGGATGGCGTTGACTAACCCGGAGCGCGCGCGCGACATCAACGCATATTTGTTCAACTCCGTGTACCACAACTACAGTGATTTGATCGTGGGGCAGAACAGCCAACGCGGCGGACTTGGAGCGCCGTATACCAACAACCTCAACGATTTTCCAAATCAATGGCACAGTTCGGGCAGTTCGCCAACTGTCCAAAACGAAATCAAAGCCTTGCTGCTAGCCAAAAGCAATAGCGCGCAACCAATGTACCCATTTACGACGGGCAACCTCATCCCCCCAGTCATTAGCAGCGTATTTCCTCGCGAAGCCCTCGCTACGATGCCCACCGTAAACCCCTCCTCCACGCTCCGTATCACGTCGCCGACTCGCGGCACGATCGCCACCGACCTAGACAGCATACAGGTGACGGTTGCAGCCAGCGCAGATGTGACGCGGGTGCTGCTGTTATGCGCTACCGGCACGCCAGAGATAGCCAGCAAATTGCTGCCGGGCGCCGGTGGAACGACCTACATCAAGGTGCCAAAGCATGGGCTCGGCCGGCTGAAAATCACTGCATTGGCTTTTGCCGATTCCATCTACGTGCAGTCTGATACCCTGACCACCCGGTTGACAACTCTTGCCACGCTCACCGGCCTGCGTGTTGAGCCAAACTTGGTATACACCAGCGTAGGCGACAGCACGCCAGTCCGCGTCACGGGGATGTACTCGGACGGAGTGTACCGCAACATACTCGGCCAACCAAGCATCACGTTCACCTTTCCCAGCGGTAATGCTCGCACGCGTCGTAACGGCTGGGTCGTCGGGGTACGCGCTGGCCTGGATTCTATGCGCGTAGCCTACGCGGGTCGCACTGTTACCAAGCTGGTTCAAGTGGTAGCCCCACTGCCGTTGGCAGCCGCGTCATTCACAGCACCAAGTCACGCTGTACAGGTATGGCCCAACCCAGCCCAGCGCACTGTTCGTGTCCGCGGCGGAAGCGGCTCGATCAACATACTGGATTTGGTCGGTCGTGTCGTGTGCGCACACCCCCCAGTGCATCTGGATGAAGAAGCCATATTGGACCTGCAAGGCGTTCCGCCCGGCACGTACATAGTCCGCGTTGGGGCAGCGACGCGCCGTCTGCTGGTAAACTAACTCAATTCCTAAGCCGAAGCAATGATGAATGCGCGTCAAGCTCATTATTGCCGGAATGTTTGAGTCTACTTGTTAGCCCTTCGGCTTTTCACTCTCAACTTTTTCTTCCTCCTTCTTCTTGGACAGCGCCAAGGTTGGCTTCTGCTCCATTGCTTCACGCATCGCTACCAACATGGCCTTTTCATCGAACGAGGGCAATGACGTAAGCGAGAGCGACGTTTGGATCGGCGCGGGAGGGGAAGCGGGCAGAAGAGGATGTGCACTGCGCACCGGGCGGTAGCGGCCATTTCCAATGGAATCCAGCAGATGCTTGCGCCCGTGATTAGCGGGTGCCTTGCACTAACTCGTGGTAAACGAACGGCTTCGTTTCTCCTGTGGGGCGCAACTGCACCGTACGTCCCGTTGCCTTCAACGGTTCCACCAGGGGCTTCGCTAAGAGAACAGGGAGTCCTACCTGCGTGCGCAATTGCTCTGGATCGGCGCTCATGGTCTGTTCTTCGGCCAGTAATTGCACTTCCACAGTGGGCTGATTGCACGAGTTCATCCGCTACTAACGAGCCCGACGTGGACGCAGCGATGATTGTACCCTTATTCTGCGCGTTCAACGCCAACGTCAAGGCAGCGGCTAAGGCACGGCGGCGGCGGGCTTCGGCAGAAGCGGCGGAGTTAAGCATAGACCCATATATACAGGCACTAAACTAGGGAAATAGATGGGTTCTACGCGAGATAAATACCGATTCTAAGCCGTTGGTGTACGCAGTAGCGGGGCCTTTAGACTGGGGCGAGCGGTAGGGTATCTAAGGGCTTACGCGCGCTCGGTGCTCATGAACATGATCAGCAACGAACTCAAGTACCGTCACTCGGACCGAGCGCCGATGGTGCAGGTGCGTAGCTACCGCGAAGACGGTCGGCTCATAGTCAGCGCTCAGGACAATGGTATCGTCTTGAGTGCAGCCCAGCAAGCCCAGCTCTTCGGCTTGTTCAATCGCTTGCATCCCAACTTGAAAGGGGCGGGCATCGGCCTATACTTAGTAAAAAAGATTTCGACCAGGCCAGGGGCAACATTCAGGTAGCGAGCTAGGAAGGCCGGGGCTCCACCTTTACGGCCACTTTTCCCGCCTAAATGCCCTTCCTTCGGAAGTAGTTCGCGGCGAGTGCTAGAGACAGGTTAACAAGTAGATTGGCTTTTTCAGCGTCAAAGAGAGGTGGGTGATCATTCTCAGGTTCTAAGTCAGAGTATTGGAGCGTTTCCCTATACTAATGTATCGCTTATCAGTACCCTGCCACTAACGAGCTAGAAAGGGTTCACCTGTCCGATTTGGCCGTCTACTAAATCAATGTCTTACTATCTGTCTTGCAGTTGACTTAGTTGGAACGCTAATAGGGCCTGGGTGCCCACCACCTGGCATAGGATTAACTTATCTGGTATAAAGACGAAGGTACGATGCCAAAAACCCGAGACTAGTGTGTATAGCACACTAGTCTCGGGTTTTACTACCGGGTGCTGAGTTCTTCTAATCATCGTAGGTGAATTTAACTGATCCGCGTGGTATGTTTAGTCGTTCGCGTTGACAAATAGCCGCACAATGTGGCCGCATGTTACTTGCTTCACGGTTGCCATAAGGCTTGAACCGGCTGCCCGCTTTGGTAAAATGCAAGAAGGATAGGCGTAGATTAGTCTTTAATGACGTAGTATAGGAATGCAAAAGCATTTCACTAGAAATAGCTGGTTCTTGTTCAGTCCAATGCTCTTCCTTGCCATGCCTATGAGAGCTATATAATCTAGTAACCATCCACTGATTAGCCCTTGGAAACCGAGCTGCTCGTTGTGTCAACTTAACTAAATAAGCTTGGTAGGTGTGTTCATTAAAGAATACTACCTGTTCACAGCTCATTACCGATAGCAGATTAACATTGTCGACGTCTTCTGGCGTGCATTCGATTACCTGCACGTTGCGCGTGACTCCTACTTTGTAGTATCGGCTATCGTAAGCTAACAAAAGGGTGCGTGCGTCAAGGGGTAGCAGCAATTGCAGGCCTACGTGCGTAGTCCCTGTGATGCTGCCATACACTTCAGGATATTTCTCTAGTAGTTGATTGTAACGTAGTACTGGGTCGTCGCAAGTAATAAATGGCGTAGAGGTAGTGTTTCGAATAATCCTGATCTCCAAATCTTGACAAAACTCTACACTAAGCTTGAGAGAATTCATGGCCAGTTTCAAAGTATCCTCACTAGTAGTCGGCTCTAAGTTTTGCACTTCACGTGGTCTTCGCTCTTGGCCTTCGAAAAGTTTGTCCAACATATTGTCGGATAGAGCTTTTAGCCGGTCTATCGCTCCCGCTGTGCGTAAGTCAGACAGCATTAGGTGAACTAGTAAAGAAAAGTGGTCGGCGCTACCGCTCTTAATAGGGTATTCAATGGCGGTTATTCGCCGCAGCAGTTCTGCCGTTACTCCCTCTACTTCACTTAACTCATCCTCTAATATTCCATCCTTACCGTAGAAATACGACCGGTAAGCTTGACTTCGTAAGGGAGCCCGTGGCACAAACAAGTTAGTGCGCGGATTATAAACCCCAATGGTCCGCTCATCGCCTTGATAAGAAAAACGGCGCAAGAAAAACTTGGGCACATAGTGTTGTTTCTCCTTATTAGTCATTTTCAACTTATTCCTACAGCTTTTAATGGGTATCAGCAACAACTTCAGTTATACAAACGGCCCGATGTATACCGGGCCGTTTGATTAGTCGCGTAGTAGAACAGAATCCGGGGTCAACAAAAAGCTATGTTCTTTACACTGTAGCGCAGCATGCTTTGTGCCTGTTGTTTCCTGTGCTCCTTTTAACATACCTCGCGCCACCTTAAACGCTGCTGAAAACACAGCATGAACGGCCTATTTTAGCAAAACAGGAGTAATGATAGCTTGCTCGTTAGTTAAAGCGTTTTCGCAGTATTCTTTCCATTATGGCCTGATGAAAGCGATGAATGCTAGAGGATGATAGGTCGTTTACGACGCTTTCGTAGAATTATATGTATGTCATCAAATCGACAGCAAGGGTAGGAGTAGTCAGTCATCGCTCCACCGTTTGTTGATAGCCCACTTGGTATGCGCACCAATTTCATAGGACGTTATTTCTTTCTGGTGGTCTGTGCCAAGCGTATCGATTAGCTCTCGGCTTGCCCACTTTACCTTCTCCGTATCTCCTAAGGCAAACAACTGCTCTAGTGCTGCCTGTTGCTCTGTACTGGGTAGCAAGTCATACAACTCGAAAATCAAAATCTCTTGATTGGGAAGCCCTTTCGCTTTACGCATTGGTGTCTGCACGACACCTGCGTAAGTATAGTCTACATACCTAAACAGGTACTTGTCTAATATATCGGTAGTTAATAATTCCTCGCAGAACTCTCGCCATTGACTGGTTTCTCGATCTTTTTGAGAATGAAACCAATCGATCATTCTTATTACCCAGCGCCCAGGAACTAGAAAGCGCAAATCGCTTTTAGCAATGCCATGCGTCGTTTTAAACCGATTATCAGGTTTTACTCCATATTTATCGAAGATAGTTTTTGCACCATCAAAAGCTTTGTAAGCTCCGCCGACCAACTGATAATATTCTCGCTTACGATTTTTAACAAGCAAATACTTGCCATTGACTTGAATGCGAAATAGATAGGATATTGATAAGCGTACCTCTTTGTTCCAATACCACGCAGACTGAAACCAAAGTGGAATGCGATGGTAATTGTAAAACAGTTGCACCAGCATCGCGAAAAGCGGCGTGGTTATAAGGTTTACCAAGATACTGACCGACAAAGCCGCATAAGGGCTTTTATCAAGTGGATATACCTGAATCAAGAACACCACAATGGTGCCCATAACCAAGGCCAAAACAGTAGCAATTATCGTCCTGCTCATACCGACCCTTACTTGATTTGTGGACTTGGGCTGGTTTTGGCCAATGCTTGGCGTAGCAACTTAAATGTTAATGGTCCATCAGGGTAAGCCAATGCAATAGCGGCAGGAAGTAAACGTAACCGTAGATCGGAAAAGGAGAAACCAACACCATCATTCTGCTCAGCACTGGTTAGAGATACTAACTCGTCAATTTCCTTAGCTGACAGCTGCACACCTGTCAATTCTTGCGTGAGTAGCGCTTTTCGCTCCTTCTCCGTTGGACGCTCGAATTTCATAATGACTGCGGCGCGGCGCACAATAGCTTCGTCCAAGAAGTGCAATCGGTTGGTAGCTAGAAAGACAATGGCTCGACCAACTAGCTCGCGTGTGTCATCAATTTTCTGAATCAACGTATTGACAGCCGCTTTTTCTTCTTGGTGCATCTGGGCCGTGGCGCGAGTTGTAGCAATGGCGTCAGCTTCATCAATAAAGAGGAAAGCAATTCGTTTCTGGCCGGCCACCTTCTTCAACTCCTCGAAAGCTTGGTTGACTAGCTTCGCCATCTGCCCATGAACGCCGTCGCCACGCACGCGGGTACTTAGCTTCATGAAGAACCCGGTTTTGCCCAATTCAATGAGCATCTTGTTAGCGATGACTTCAGCCGATACAGTTTTGCCTGTGCCCGCGTCACCTTCCAAAATAATCAGAGGATGCCTGTCAGTCAACGAACGAAGAATAGGCAACTCCTGCTGGTGATACTTTTGACTCCAAACACTTAATCCCCCCGGGTCCAGCAACAGCTTTAAGTTGAAGTGAATCTGTGTGAAGCGATCATCAAATCCAATGAGGGCTTTGGCCCGGTCGACAAGCGCCTGCGTTGGAAGTTCAAGGGTACTGTCAAAAATAGTAGAAATGGACATTTACTTTAGGTTTTGTTTTTGAAGTTCGTACCCGTTAGTGGCGTAAAGCTGTGCCGCCTCTCGAGTTAAGTTGGGGTAGTTGCTATTGATGGTAGAAGGCGACCAGTTCGCGTTGAGCTTGCTCCTAAAATCGCTTTGCTGCGCAGGCGTTAGCTTTCCCCATTCCGTTGTGTAATGAAGAAGCAAAGAGAGGTGAGTGTTAGTTTGGTTGGGCCAATCATTGCCGCCAGCTCTGCCACCTTCCATTGCCGATCCATCGTTGTTAACGGTGTAGGTGGCTACTCGAATAGGATCACCAGTCAGGGTGTTGTGTAGAATGATGTCGACGCGCTTCAGATAAAATTGTTCTGCGAGCTTCAGCACGTCATGAAAGTAGAAATCTACTTTCTCTTGCGTCCATTTGCCCGTGCGCATAGCTATCATGCCCATGTCTGCTTTAAAACCCTGAAAGGTTTTTTGCACATCCGTGGTGGTGCGCGTAGTGGTTTGCGTAAAAGTGCTCATCGGTGTGCTTATACTTCGACGTTAAACTTAGGACCAAACACTTGTTTCCACTCATCAGCGGTGCTATCCAAATCAGACATGGTTCGGGCAATGTGTAAGGTCTCGTAAGCTTCTAATGCTTTGCTTTTTACCTCATCCCATCCTGCTTTTGTCAACTTGCTGGCTGCGTTGTTCTCATTGTTCGTCGGATCGGCAATAAACACTGGGTTAGTGTACGAAGCCGGGACGCTATTAATGGCCCGCGGAAAGGTTATTACAGGAAAAGACGAGTCGCTTATAAGGCGAAAGAAGCGTAATAAGCCATGTTCAATGTTGCTGCTGACGCCTTCGTGTGCTTCTAGATGCGCCACCATGAGTTCGATGGTGAAGGAGGAAAGCAGATCTAATTCTTGGTAGTTGCGCCAGAATTTGGCTGCACGCACAATAGATGTATAATAGCTATTCTTATCACGCCACGTTTTCGCCGCAGCCAGTTGCCCTGTTACACTGGTATGGTAACGACCACCGCCGCCTCGCTCGGGCTGCCAGACGTAATCAGCCGGCTTTTCAAGAGGTACAACCGGCACAATATCTACATGTAAGCCCGTGCCAACGAATTTGATAGTAATGGCTTTCGTTTTACCTTCCGCGTCTACGTCCTTTGCAATATCCTTTGTAGGATAAATCTCTTCTAAATAAGACACCACGAAGTCATGCAACCTTCCTATGTCTTCCCGTAGCGATTCATCCCCAGTAACGAATAAGACTAAGTCGATATCAATGGGATTGAGCCCAGTTGCTCGCAAAATGGTGTGTTTAGCCCATGAGCCAGCTATGCGGTATCCAGAAATCTTGACTCCTGTCCGGTCATCATTTTTAATCTTATCGACGAGCTTTTCCTGAAGGTTATTCACTTGCTCTCGATAAGTGTTCATGCTATCACGAGGTAACTTAATACGGTTGATGAAGTTAATGAGGCGAGTATTGGTTAACTCCATAGGCAATGTGCTTGTAACATACTCACTTGAGTAGTTTTTGCTCACAACGTATCTCAAAAAATTAGCCAAATAGTAAATTAATATTAGTATAGTAAAGAAATTAGCTAACAAGCTGCCAGAATGACTGCAAACTTGATTAAACCAATATAGTTAGACTGTCAGTAGCTGTAGAAAAATTTGTATAGTAGACTCTACCAGTAGAATCAAGAGTCTCTATTTTGACAGTATAATCAGTAATGCATGATGCGCTCAGCATCCTTGTCGTCTTCCCCATTATCAACTTTCTGGCGGCGAGCGGGGCGGTGCGCTTGGGCTCGGCCCAACGACTGTGCCGCTTCCTGGACGATACTTTGTATCCGATTTACATCACGCACTATCCGTTCATCCACACCTACACGGCTTGAGTAGCGGCGCACAACGTGCCCTTGTGTGAGGGCTTGCCCATAGCTACGCTGGTCTTTCTAGCGCCGTGTTCTTGCCTACGCTTGCTTGAAAGGTGCGGGCCTAGTTGAAGAAGGTGTTAGTGGATGAGTTTGGAACTGGTCCGAAAGACAAGAAGCATGTCCTCATAATAAACTAGAAACACAGCTTCCGAGAACCGCTTGCAATAGTATCTTGCCACAGTAAATAGTAAGGGTAATAACAAATAAATAAGATGAATAAGCAATTTGGAAAATCGCAATTTAACAAAGGACAAAAGTTCGGTAAATGGACTCTTAAATCATATTTAGGGGGTGGAGGTAACGGAGAAGTTTGGAGGTGTGTAGATGACAAATCTAACTACGGAGCAGTTAAGCTTCTCAAATCAGTTAATCCTAAGTCTTACGCAAGATTTATAGATGAAGTAACGATTATTGAGAAAAATAGAGATATCGAAGGTTTGATTCCAATTATTGACAAATACTTGCCAGATGACATTAAGGAATTGATGCCATTTTTCGTAATGCCAGTTGCTGATAGCGCGGAGGAAAATATTAAAGGAAAAAGTATTGAGGAAAAAGTTGAAGCAGTTCTACAGATTTGCGAGACACTCAATCGGCTTCATCAGAGAGGCATTTCGCATCGCGACTTGAAACCTGCAAACTTGTTGTTTTATAAATCTCGCTTTTCAATATCTGATTTTGGTTTAGTCGATTATCCTGATAAAAAAGATATTTCCTTTTTAAACGAAGAAATAGGTGCAAAATGGACTATAGCACCAGAAATGAGAAGATATTCTTCAAAAGCAGATGGCCTGAAGGCAGATATATATTCTTTGGCAAAGACTCTGTGGATAATACTAACTGAGAATCCAAAAGGGTTTGATGGGCAATATACACGTCAATCTGTACTTGGATTAGGGAATTACTTTCAGAGCAGTTATACAACGCCTATTGATAATCTTCTTACATCTTGTACAGATAATGACCCTAATGCACGTCCAAATATATTTGAATTTATTTCAAGTTTAGAAGAATGGAAATTACTAAATGAAGATTTCCATGAGAGAAATTTAGAGCAGTGGTTTGAAATACAGAAAAAGCTTTTCCCAACATCTTTTCCCAAGAGGGTTATATGGGAGGATACAAATGATATTATAAGTGTACTAAAAGTTATTTGTTCTTTTAGTAATTTAAATCATATGTTTTTT